>RFZE01000003.1 GCA_009920875.1 Alphaproteobacteria bacterium
CTGATTGTGCCGGTCGCCATGGAAGAGAAGCTGCGCTTCGCTATCCGTGAAGGTGGCCGCACCGTCGGCGCCGGCGTCGTCGCAGCAATTATTGAGTAGGACTTTAATGGGCGTGCCCCTCGGGGCGCGCCTCTTTTGCATGGAAACGGAATAGAAAATGGTACAGTCACAAAATATTCGTATCCGCTTGAAAGCGTTTGACCATCGTGTGCTGGATAATTCAGCGCGTGAGATTTTGAACACGGCCAAACGCACAGGTGCGGATGTGCGCGGACCCATTCCGCTTCCGACACATATTGAGAAATATACGGTTCTGCGCGGACCGCATATCGACAAAAAAAGCCGCGATCAGTTTGAAATGCGCACGCATAAACGACTGCTCGACATTGTCGATCCTACCCCGCAAACCGTTGACGCTTTGATGAAACTCGACCTGCCTGCCGGTGTCGATGTGCAAATCAAGCTGTAGGAGCTGGGAGACGTCATTATGCGTTCCGGATTGATCGTTCAAAAAGTCGGCATGACCCGCCTGTTTACCGAAGCCGGTAAACATGTGCCGGTCACAGTGCTGAAACTCGACAAGTGCCAGGTTGTTGCCCAGCGCACGGAAGAGAAAGACGGCTATTCAGCCGTTCAACTCGGTTCAGGTTTTGCCAAAGTGAAACGCACAAGCAGCGCCATGCGCGGCCATTTCGCCAAAGCCAAGGTCGAACCCAAGCGTCGCGTGGCTGAGTTCCGTGTGAGTGCCGACAATATGATTGATGTCGGTGCCGAATTGGCCGCCTCGCATTTTGTCGAAGGCCAAAAGGTCGATGCGACCGGCGTGTCTATCGGTAAAGGTTTTGCCGGTGCCATGAAACGCCACAATTTCGGGGGCTTGCGCGCCTCGCATGGTGTCTCGATTTCGCACCGTTCGCATGGCTCAACAGGCCAGTGCCAAGACCCGGGCAAAGTCTTTAAGGGCAAGAAAATGGCCGGTCACATGGGTGACAGCCGCGTCACCATCCAAAATTTGGAAGTGGTAAAAACCGACGTAACGCGCGGCTTGCTGATGGTTAAGGGTGCTGTGCCCGGTGCCAAAGGCGGCTGGATTTTGTTGCGCGATGCGGTTAAGCGTCCGCTGCCTGATGGCCTGCCTTATCCGGCCGGTCTGCTCGAAGATGCCGCTCCGGCGGAAGAAGCTGCCGAAGAGGAAGCACCTGTCGAAGAAGTAACCGAAGAAGTGGTTGCTGAGGAAACTGTTGAGGCGGCACCGACCGAAGAAGCGGCAACCGAAGAAGCCCCTGCTGAAGAAGCTCCTGCCAAAGAGGAAGCTGCCGAAGAGGAAGCGTCAGAAGAAGCAGATGAAGACAAGAAGGATGGCGAATAATGAAAGCGCAAGTTCAAACGCTTGATGCGAAGGCCGATGGCGAGGTAACGCTCGACAAAGCCGTATTCGGTGTCGAGCCGCGCGCTGATATTTTGCAGCGCATGGTCAATTACCAACTCGCCAAACGCCAAGCCGGCACGCATAAAACCAAGCCGCGCGGTGAAATCACCGGCACGACCAAGAAATTCGGTCGTCAAAAAGGCGGTGGCGGAGCGCGTCACGGTAACCGCAAGTCAAATATCTTTATCGGTGGCGGTAAGGCGCACGGGCCTGTTGTTCGCAGCCATGCCATTGACCTGCCGAAAAAAGTGCGCGCTTTGGCGCTGAAAATGGCGCTGTCGAGCAAGCAAGCCGATGAGTCATTGGTGGTGCTGGCCGATGCCAAGTCGAAAGACGGCAAAACGGCGGGTTTGAAAAAGCAGCTGACAAAGCTGGGCATTGATAATGCGCTGGTGATTGATGGTGCGGAAGTGGACGGTAATTTCGCCCGCGCCGCGCGCAACATCGCCCATATTGATGTGCTGCCCGCGCAAGGCATTAACGTCTATGACATTTTGCGCCGTGATAAATTGGTTTTGACCAAAGCGGCTCTTGATAGCCTGAAGGAGCGTTTCAAATGAGCCGCGAAGCCTATTACGACGTCATCCGCAAGCCGGTGATTACCGAGAAATCGACGATTGCCTCTGAAAACAATCAAGTTGTTTTCAAAGTCGCGCCGGATGCCAATAAGACGATTATCAAAGAGGCTGTTGAAGCTTTGTTTGATGTCAAAGTGAAAGCCGTCAACACGCTGGTGCGCAAGGGTAAAACCAAGCGTTTCCGTGGGGTTGCGGGCAAGCAAAACGATGAAAAGAAAGCCATCGTAACGCTCGAAGACGGTCACAGCATTGATGTGACGACGGGTCTGTAAGGGGTAAGGTAGAATGGCACTTAAGACATATAAACCGACTACCCCGGGCCAGCGCGGCCTGGTTCAGGTTGACCGTTCGGCGCTGTATAGCGGCAAGCCGGTCAAAAAGCTGACCGAAGGTCTGACCAAGACGGGCGGTCGCAATAATGCCGGTCGTATTACTGCGCGTCGCCGTGGTGGTGGTCACAAACGCAGCTATCGTATCATTGATTTCAAACGTCAAAAATTTGATATGGAAGCGACGGTTGAGCGTCTTGAATATGATCCCAATCGTTCGGCCTTTATTGCGCTGATTACCTATACGGATGGTGAGCAGGCTTACATTATCGCACCGCAGCGTTTGGCTGCCGGTGACAAAGTGATTGCCGGTGAAAGCGTCGACGTGAAGCCGGGCAATGCCATGCCGCTGAAGTCAATTCCGATTGGCACAATCATTCACAATATTGAGTTGAAGCCGGGTAAGGGCGCGCAAATCGCTCGTTCAGCCGGTACATTTGCTCAGCTTGTCGGTCGTGATGCCGGTTATGCGATTATTCGCCTGACTTCCGGTGAGCAGCGCTTGGTTTTGGGCACATGCATGGCCACAATTGGTGCGGTATCAAACCCCGACCAATCAAACATTAAATTGGCGAAAGCCGGTCGCAGCCGCTGGTTGGGTAAACGCCCATCCGTGCGTGGTGTGGCGATGAACCCGGTCGATCACCCGCATGGTGGCGGTGAAGGCAAAACCTCAGGCGGTCGCCATCCGGTGACGCCGTGGGGCAAGCCGACCAAAGGCCGCCGCACGCGGTCAAACAAGGCGACGGACAAGTATATTCTTCGCAGCCGCCATCTGAAGAAGAAACGTTAGGAGTGTTGGTAAGATGACACGTTCAGTCTGGAAAGGTCCGTTTGTTGACGGTTATTTGCTGAAAAAGGCAGAAGCCGTGCGCGAAAGCGGACGCACCAATGAAGTCATTAAAATCTGGAGCCGTCGTTCGACGATCCTGCCGCAATTTGTCGGTCTGACTTTTGGTGTTCATAACGGGCAAAAGCATATTCCGGTTTCCGTGACCGAAGATATGGTCGGGCATAAGTTTGGCGAGTTCGCGCCGACCCGCACCTATTACGGTCACGCAGCCGATAAGAAGGCGAAAAGAGGTTAATCATGGGCAAAGCATCGCTACAGCGGCAATTGCCGGAAAATGAAGCCAAAGCGGTCGGTCGCATGATCCGCACCAGCCCGCAAAAGCTCAATCTTGTCGCACAACTTATTCGCGGCAAGAAAGCCGAGCAGGCACTTAATGATTTGACCTTTTCGCGTCGTCGCGTTGCAGGTGACGTCAAAAAAGTGCTTCAAAGCGCCATCGCCAATGCCGAGAACAATCACAATCTGGACGTTGACAGCCTCATCGTCTCAGAAGCCTATGTTGGCAAAAATTTGGTTATGAAGCGTTTCCGCGCCCGTGCAAAGGGCCGCGCTGCGCGCATTTTGAAGCCTTTCAGCCAGCTCACCATTGTGGTGCGTGAAGTCGAGGAGAAAGCGTAATGGGACAGAAGGTTAATCCGATTGGCATGCGCCTCGGCGTCAACCGCACTTGGGAGTCGCGCTGGTATGCAGATAAGGGCGAATACGCCAATCTGCTGCATGAAGATTTGAAAATCCGCACCATGCTGTTCAAAGACCTGCGTCAAGCCGGTATTTCGCGCGTGGTGATTGAGCGCCCGCATAAAAAATGCCGCGTCACCATTCACTCGGCCCGCCCCGGTGTCATCATCGGTAAAAAAGGCGCTGACATTGAGAAGCTGAAGCAGCGCATCGGCAAAATGACCGATAGCGAAGTTGTGCTGAACATTGTTGAAGTGCGTAAGCCTGAGATTGATGCGCAATTGGTTGCCGAAAGCGTCGCGCAACAGCTTGAGCGTCGTGTCGGTTTCCGCCGCGCCATGAAGCGCGCCGTGCAATCGGCCATGCGCTTGGGTGCATTGGGCATTCGTATTAATTGCGGTGGCCGTCTCGGCGGTGCTGAAATTGCCCGTACCGAATGGTATCGCGAGGGCCGTGTGCCGCTGCACACGCTGCGCGCCGATATTGATTATGGCGTGGCCGAGGCCATGACCGCTTATGGAATTTGCGGTGTCAAAATCTGGATCTTCAAAGGCGAGATTATGGAGCATGACCCGATGGCGCGCGATCGTCGTGATGAGCAGGGCGACAGCAATCGCCCGCAACGCCCACAAGGCGCAGCGGGAGCGGAGAACTAGACCATGTTGCAACCGAAACGAACTAAATTCCGCAAGGCTCATAAGGGTCGTATTCGCGGCAATGCCAAAGGCGGCACATCGCTGACTTTCGGCTCTTACGGCCTGAAAGCGACCTCGCCGGAACGTATTACGGCACGCCAAATTGAGGCTGCCCGTCGTGTCATCACCCGTCACATGAAGCGTGCCGGCCGTGTGTGGATCCGTGTGTTCCCTGATGTGCCGGTCTCAAAAAAGCCGACCGAAGTACGTATGGGTAAGGGTAAGGGTTCACCTGAATATTGGGCGTGCCGCGTCAAGCCGGGTCGCATCATGTTTGAAGTTGATGGCGTGCCGTCAGACGTTGCGCATGAAGCTTTGAAGCTGGCCGCAGCCAAATTGCCTGTCAATACGCGCATTGTTTCGCGTCCCGGTGAAGGGCAATAGGTGTCACAATGAAAATGTCTGAAATCAAAGATATGACAGTTGATCAGCTCGATGACGAGCTTTTGAAGCTGAAAAAAGAGCAACTTAATCTGCGCTTCCAGCAGGCTTCGGGCCAGCTTGAGAATACCGCCCGTATGCGGGAAGTGCGTCGCACCATTGCGCGTTTGAAGACAGCGCAAAGCGCGGCTAACCAATAGCCGGACGAGGTAGGGAAATGCCAAAACGAATTTTGCAAGGCACAGTGGTCAGCGATAAGGGCGACAAAACCGTCGTCGTATCCGTTGAGCGCCGTTTCACCGATCCGGTGATGAAGAAAACGGTTCGTAAATCAAAGCGCTATCACGCGCATGATGCGAGCAATGAAGTGAAAGTCGGTGACATGGTGGAAATCCGCGAATGCCGCCCGATTTCAAAATTGAAGAGCTGGGAAGTGATTTCCGGCGCTGCTGAGTAAGGGGTCTTATTATGATTCAGATGCAAACCAATCTGGATGTTGCCGACAATAGCGGCGCACGCCGGGTGCAGTGCATCAAGGTTCTTGGCGGTTCCAAGCGGAAAGCCGCTTCTGTCGGTGACACGATTGTTGTCTCCGTGAAAGAAGCCATTCCGCGTGGACGCGTGAAGAAAGGCGATGTAATGCGCGCCGTTATCGTGCGCACGGCGAAGGAAATTCGCCGTCAAGATGGCAGCATTATCCGCTTTGACCGCAATGCCGCGGTTCTGGTCAATCAGTCGGGCGAGCCTATCGGCACCCGTATTTTTGGCCCGGTGACGCGTGAGTTGCGCAGCAGCAATCACATGAAAATCGTGTCGCTGGCACCGGAGGTGTTGTAATGGCCGTGAAGTTGAAAATCAAAAAGGGCGATAAAGTGGTTGTTACCACCGGTCGCGATAAGGGCAAGAGCGGCGAAGTGCTGGCTGTTTTCCCGACTGAAAACCGTGCTTTGGTGCAGGGAGTGAATATGGTGAAGCGTCACCAGAAGCAGACCGCACAAAGCGAAGGCGGCATTATCAATCGCGAAGGCAAAATCCACATTTCCAATCTGGCCGTGGCTGACCCGAAAGACGGTAAGCCCAGCCGCGTTGGCTTCAAGATTAATGATGACGGCTCGAAAGCGCGCGTCGCCAAACGTTCGGGAGAAGTAATCGATGGCTGATACGTCTTATATCCCGCGTCTGAAAACGCAATATCAGGATTCCATTCGCGGCGCCCTGATTGAGAAATTCGAGCTGAAGAACCCGATGCAGGTTCCGGCGCTTGAAAAAGTCGTATTGAATATGGGTGTAGGCGAAACCACGCAAGACACCAAGAAAATCAATTCGGCATTTGAAGATTTGCAAGCGATTGCCGGTCAAAAGCCGGTCATTACACGCGCCCGTAACTCTATCGCGACCTTTAAGGTGCGCGAAGATATGCCGCTTGGTGTGAAAGTGACCCTGCGCGGCGCTCGCATGTATGAATTTATTGACCGTCTCGTCACTGTGGCTCTGCCGCGCGTGCGTGACTTTCGTGGTCTCAATGCAAAAAGCTTTGACGGCAATGGCAATTTCGCCATGGGCCTGAAAGAGCACATCGTATTCCCGGAAATCAATTACGACAAAGTGGATACGATTTGGGGCATGGACATAATTGTCTGCACCACCACCAATGATGATGACCAGGCCCGCGAATTGCTGCGCGCCTTTAACTTTCCGTTCAACGATTAAGGGCGGAGGAGAGAGATATGGCGAAGAAATCTGCTGTAGAACGTAACGACAAGCGCAAGCGTCTGGTGCAAAAATATGCGGCCAAGCGCGCTGCTCTGATGGCGATTGCCAAAGATGAGTCGCTGTCGAATGAAGAGCGCTTTAAGGCGCGCATGAAGCTGGCCAAACTGCCGCGTAATTCGGCACCGACCCGCGTCCGCAATCGTTGCGGCGTAACCGGTCGTCCGCGCGGCTATTATCGTAAACTCAACATGTCCCGCATCGCATTGCGTGAACTGTCCTCAAAAGGGCTGGTTCCGGGCATGGTCAAGTCTAGCTGGTAGGAGGGAAAGATTATGAACGATCCTCTCGGCGATATGCTGACCCGTATCCGTAACGCACAAATGCGCGGCAAGACCTCAGTGGTCAGCCCGGCATCAAAACTGCGCCGCTGGGTGCTCGATGTGTTGCAAGAAGAAGGCTACATTCGCGGTTATTCGGAAGCTGAAACCGATAATGGCGCGGGTGAGTTGCAAATTGAACTGAAATATTACGAAGGCGAGCCTGTCATTCGGGAAATCCAGCGCGTGTCCAAACCGGGCCGTCGCGTTTATTCCTCGGTCAAAACCATGCCGATTGTGCGCAACGGTTTAGGCATTTCCATCATCTCAACGCCGAAAGGTGTGATGTCGGATAATGCGGCTCGTGAAAACAATGTTGGTGGGGAGATTCTGTGCCGCGTCTTCTAGGCGCGCTGCGGAAAGGATAAGATATGTCTCGTATTGGCAAAAAACCGGTTGAAGTGCCGCAAGGGGTTGAGATTAATCTCAGCGGCCAAAATGTTGCCGCCAAAGGCCCGAAGGGCGAACTTGCCGTAACCCTGTCAGATTATGTGACAGTGGCGCAAGGCGATGAAGGCGTGACGGTGACCCCGATTGATAAAACGCAAACGGCACGTAGTTTTTGGGGCTTGAGCCGTTCCATGGTGGCCAATATCGTCACCGGCGTGTCGGAAGGTTTCTCACGCAAGTTGGAACTGCAAGGCGTCGGTTATCGCGCTCAAATGCAGGGCAAGACGCTGAAATTGTCGCTTGGCTTCAGCCATGATGTCGATTTCGCCGTGCCGGAAGGCATTACCGTGGATTGCCCGTCGCAAACGGAAATCGTGGTGTCAGGCATCGACAAGCAAAAAGTCGGTCAAGTGGCATCGGAAATTCGCAGCTACCGTCCGCCGGAGCCGTATAAGGGCAAAGGCGTGCGTTATGAGGGCGAATATGTCTTCCGCAAAGAAGGCAAGAAGAAATAGAGGTTGGTCATGGGTGCAAAGCTTTCAACTGATACACGTCGCAAGCAGCGGGTTCGCCGCCAGCTTCGTAAAGTGGCCAATGGTCGGCCGCGTCTGTCTGTTTACCGTTCGGCAAAACATATTTACGCGCAAATCATTGATGACGAAGCAGGCCGCACATTGGCCGCCGCTTCGACTAAAGACAAAGACTTTTCCGGCAAGACGGGTGGCAATGTTGAAGCTGCCGGTGTTGTTGGCAAACAAATCGCTGAAAAGGCCAAAAAGGCCGGTGTCGAAAACGTTATTTTCGACCGTGGCGGCTATATTTATCACGGGCGCGTCAAGGCTTTGGCCGAGGCTGCCCGCGAAGCCGGTTTGAGCTTCTAACCGGACGAGAGGAGAAAGAGCGTGGCAAGAAACGAAAATCGAGAAGAGCGCGATAGCGAATTCGTCGATCGTCTGGTGCACATTAACCGCGTCGCCAAAGTTGTTAAAGGTGGTCGTCGCTTCGGCTTTGCCGCTTTGGTGGTAATTGGTGACCAGCGCGGTCGTGTCGGCTTCGGTCATGGTAAGGCACGCGAAGTGCCGGAAGCCATTCGCAAGGCAACCGACAGCGCCAAGCGCAATATGATCCGTGTGCCGCTACGCGAAGGCCGCACGCTGCATCATGATATTGCCGGTCGCCATGGTGCCGGTAAGGTTGAGCTGCGCGCAGCGCCTCCGGGAACCGGCATTATTGCCGGCGGCCCGATGCGCGCCGTGTTTGAAGTTTTGGGCATGCAAGATGTGGTCGCCAAATCGGTCGGCTCGTCCAACCCCTATAATATGATACATGCTACTTTTGCTGCGTTGAAAAAGCAGGGCAGCCCACGCTCGGTTGCTGCGCGTCGTGGCAAAAAAGTCAGTGATTTGATTTCGCGTCGTCGTGATGAAGCACAAGACGATGTCGAAGTCGAAGCCGCCAGCTAGGAGAGACGGTCATGGCGAAAGCGAAAACGATTATTGTCGAACAAACTGGCAGCCCGATTGGTCGCCCGAAAGACCAACGCGCAACTTTGGTCGGTCTCGGCCTCAATAAGCGTGGTCGCCGTCGTGAATTGGAAGATACACCGGCTGTGCGTGGCATGATTGATAAAGTCGCACATTTGGTGCGTGTCGTTGACGCTTAAGTCAGCGAGGAGACAGAGTTATGAAACTGAATGAACTTCGTGATAATCCCGGTGCCCGAAAGTCGCGCATGCGCGTCGGTCGCGGCACATCTTCGGGCAAAGGTAAAACGGCAGGCCGTGGCGTAAAAGGTCAGACCTCGCGCTCAGGCGTTTCTATTAAAGGCTTTGAAGGCGGTCAAATGCCGCTTCACATGCGCTTGCCGAAGCGCGGGTTTAATGTGCCCAATCCGAAAAAACTGAATGCGGTCAATCTTGGTCGTCTGCAAGTTGCGGTTGATGCCGGTAAGCTGGCCAAGGGCGCGACGGTTTCTGCCGGAAGCTTGGTTGAAGCGGGTGTCATTCGTCGTGAGCTTGATGGCGTGCGTATTTTGGCCAAAGGTGAACTGACCGAAAAACTCGATTTTGAGGTTGCGGGCATGTCACAAGCGGCGCAGGACGCGGTGGCCAAGCTTGGCGGAAAGGTCAGCATTTTGACCCCGCCGAAAGAGGACAGCGAAGACAAGCCGAAAAAGGCCAAAAAGGCCAAAAAGGCCAAAGCGAAGGCTTCTGACGAAGAGGCTCCCGCCGAAGAAGCACCGGCTGAAGAAGCCCCCGCCGAAGAAGCTGAAGAAGCCCCCGCCGAAGAAGCTGAAGACGCTTCTGGCGACGAAGCTTCAGAAGAATAAGTCCGGTAAGGAGAGCGTTTCATGGCCTCAGCTGCCGAACAGCTTGCTGCCAATCTTAGTTTCTCGGCCTTTCGCACGGCTGATGAGCTGAAAAAGCGTATCTGGTTCACGCTGGGTGCGCTTTTGGTCTATCGTCTCGGCACTTACATTCCTTTGCCCGGTATTGATCCACAAGCTCTGCAAGCGGTGTTCAGCCAGCAGCAATCTGGCATTATTGGCATGTTCAACATGTTTGCCGGTGGCGCGGTCGGTCGTATGGCCATTTTTGCGCTCAACATCATGCCGTATATTACGGCCTCGATTGTAATCCAGCTTTTGACCTCGGTTGTGCCGCGTTTGGAACAGCTGAAAAAAGAAGGCGAGTCAGGGCGCAAGCAAATCAACCAATATACGCGCTATGGCACGGTGGTTTTGGCTGCGGTGCAGGGCTATGGCATCGCCATCGGTCTGGAAGGCGCGCAAGGCGTGGTGGTCGACCCCGGATTTTACTTCCGCGCCAGCGCGGTTATTACACTGGTCGGCGGCACGGTTTTCTTGATGTGGCTCGGTGAACAAGTGACATCGCGCGGCGTCGGTAACGGCATTTCGCTCATTATTTTCGCCGGTATTGTCGCTGAATTGCCAAGCGCATTGGCCGGAACATTGGAACTTGGCCGTCAGGGCGCGTTGTCCACTTTCATTATTTTGGCCCTTATCATCATGGTTGTTGTTGTCATTGCGTTCATCGTGTTCATGGAGCGCGCGCAACGCCGTCTTCTGGTGCAATATCCGAAACGTCAAACCGCCGCCGGTATGGCACAGGGCGATAATTCGCATTTGCCGCTCAAGCTCAATACGGCCGGTGTTATTCCGCCGATTTTCGCATCGTCTTTGCTGCTGATGCCGATTACTTTGGCCAATTTCTCAGGCGATGCCTCGGGCGGCGCTTTGGGCACAGTGGCCGCATTGCTCGGTCGTGGTCAGCCTGCCTATATGGCGCTTTACGCTGCCGGTATTATTTTCTTCTGCTTCTTCTACACGTCGATTGTTTTCAACCCGAATGACACGGCGGATAATCTGAAGCGTTATGGCGGCTTTATTCCGGGTATTCGCCCGGGGCCGCGCACGGCTGAATATATCGACCATGTGCTAACCCGTCTGACGGTTGTCGGTGCGCTTTACCTGACGGCCGTCTGCTTGCTGCCGGAAATGCTGATTAACGCCTATAACGTGCCGTTCTATTTCGGCGGCACCTCGCTATTGATTGTCGTCAATGTGACGATGGATACGGTCGGGCAGGTGCAAGGCCATTTATTCGCGCATCAATATGAAGGGCTCATCAAAAAATCGAAGCTTGGGGGCAAGCGTCGATGAAATTGATATTTTTGGGCCCGCCCGGTGCCGGTAAAGGCACGCAAGCGCAGCGTATTGAAGAAGCGTTTAATGTTCGCCAGCTTTCAACCGGCGACATGCTTCGTGCCGCCGTGGCCGCAGAGACGGAAATCGGCAAACAAGCCAAAGATATTATGGCGCGTGGCGATCTGGTGCCCGATGAGGTGGTTGTCGGCATTATTTCAGACCGTATTGAAGAAGATGATTGTGCAAATGGCTTCGTTCTTGACGGGTTCCCGCGCAATGTTGCACAAGCCGAAGCGCTTGATGCCATGCTGGAACATAAAAACATTGCGCTTGACGGGGTTGTTGAATTGGCCGTCGATCCGGAAGTGCTTATCGGGCGTATTCTTAAAAGGGCCAAAGAAAGTGCCGATGGGCCGCGCGAAGACGATACGGAAGAGGCGCTGCAGCACCGTTTGCGCGTATATGAAGAGCAAACGGCGCCGGTGGCAGAGTTTTACGCTTCAAAGGGCATTTTGAAGACGCTGGACGGTATGCAGGAAATGGATGAGGTGACACAGCAAATACATACTGTGTTGAAGGAGATTTAATAGGGTTTTCCAATGGTTTGCAGTTGACTGGCGGAGCGAAATTCATATAATTCGCGCTTCCGAGAGACGATAGCAAAAATCGGCAAAACTCGCAGAAATATTGACCTTTAGAGAGGTCATATCCGCCGGAAACGGCAAAAAGGAGAAGCAAGTGGCTCGTATAGCTGGTGTTAACATTCCGACTGCCAAGCGCGTTGTGATTGCCCTGACCTATATTCATGGTATTGGCGACACAAAAGCGAAGGAAATCTGCGAAAAAGTCGGTATTCCGACTGAACGTCGCGTCAATGAATTGAGCGATGCGGAAGTGATTCAAATTCGTGAAACCATCGATGCCGATTATATGGTGGAAGGTGATTTGCGCCGTGATACCTCAATGAATATCAAGCGTTTGCTGGATATGGGCATTTATCGCGGTTTGCGCCATCGTCGTAATTTGCCGGTTCGCGGCCAGCGCACGCATACCAATGCGCGCACCCGCAAGGGCCCGGCCAAAGCTATCGCCGGCAAGAAACAATAGCGCGAGAGGAATTAAGACATGGCAAATGAAAATACCCGTGTTCGTCGTCGCGAGCGCAAAAACATCACTTCAGGTGTTGCGCATGTCAATTCGACCTTCAACAACACGCTGATTACCATCACCGATGCGCAAGGCAACGCCATTAGCTGGTCTTCTGCCGGTTCAATGGGTTTTAAAGGCTCACGCAAATCGACCCCTTATGCTGCGCAAGTGGCGGCTGAAGATGCCGGTCGCAAAGCGATGGAGCATGGCGTGAAAACGTTGGAAGTAAATGTGCGCGGCCCCGGTTCGGGTCGCGAAAGTGCGCTGCGCGCACTGCAAGCCGCCGGTTTTACCATCACCTCAATCCGTGATGTAACACCGATACCGCATAATGGCTGTCGTCCGCCTAAACGCCGTCGCGTTTAAGCATAAGACCCCCATTGCGATAACTGATTGAAGAGGTGACATTGTGATCCAAAAAAACTGGCATGAACTGATTAAGCCCTCCAAACTGGATATTATTCCCGGTCATGATGAAACGCGCGAAGCGCGTATCGTTGCCGAGCCGCTGGAGCGTGGCTTTGGTCTGACTTTGGGCAATGCGCTGCGCCGCGTGCTCTTGTCGTCCATTCAAGGCGCTGCCGTGACCGCCGTTCAGATTGATGGCGTATTGCACGAGTTCTCGTCGATTTCCGGCGTGCGCGAAGATGTCACCGATGTTGTTCTCAACATCAAGAAAATGGCCATTTCAATGGATGCAGAAGGCCCGAAACGCCTGACGCTGAGCAAAAAAGGCCCGGGCGTTGTCACTGCCGGTGACATTGAAGAAAACGCCAATGTGACCATTCACAACCCTGACTTGGTGCTGTGCACACTCGACGATGGCGCAGAAGTGCGTTTCGAGTTCACCATCAATACCGGTGCCGGTTATGTTCCGGCTGAGAAAAACCGTCCGGAAGATTCACCCATTGGCATGATTCCTGTCGACAGCCTGTATAGCCCGGTGCGCCGTGTCTCATACAATGTTGAGAACACACGCGAAGGCCAAGTGCTTGATTATGACAAGCTGACCATGGACATTGAAACCAATGGCACAGTAACGCCGGAAGACGCTTTGGCGCTGTCGGCCCGTATTTTGCAAGACCAGCTGCAAAGCTTCATTAACTTTGAAGAGCCGGAAGTGCAGGTTGATGACACCTCGGCTATTGAAGAAACCGGTTTCTCAGCCGCGCTGCTGAAGAAAGTCGACGAGTTGGAACTGTCAGTGCGTTCGGCCAATTGCCTGAAAAACGACAATATCGTTTATATCGGCGATTTGATTCAAAAGTCGGAAGGCGAAATGCTGCGGACTCCGAATTTCGGCCGCAAATCGCTGAATGAAATCAAAGAAGTGCTGGGCGAAATGGGCCTGCATTTGGGTATGGATGTGCCGAATTGGCCGCCGGAAAATATTGAAGAACTTGCCAAGAAGTTCGAAGAAAATTTTTAAGGCCTCGTAAGAGGGCGTAAAGGAGTGCCGTTATGCGCCACGCAAAAGCAGGACGCAAACTGAACCGAACTAGCAGCCACCGCAAGGCTATGTTGGGCAATCTGGCTGTCGCGCTGATTAAGCACGAACAGATTGTCACCACTTTGCCGAAAGCCAAAGAGCTGCGTCCGTTCGTTGAGAAGTTGGTAACATTGGGCAAAAAGGGTGATTTGGCGGCGCGTCGTCGTGCTTACGCCCAACTGCCGGAAGAGCAATATGCGGCCAAGCTGTTTGACACGCTGGCCGAGCGTTATGCCAAGCGCGACGGCGGTTATACGCGTGTGCTGAAAGCCGGTTTTCGCTTTGGTGACAATGCGCCAATGGCGGTCATTGAATTCGTTGACCGCGACCCTGAAGCCAAGGGTCAAGACTCAGGTCCCGTCGAAGTTGATGACGAAGGCGAGGCCGTTGCCGCCGCAGCCACTGCGTAAGGCATCACAATAATCAAACAAGGCACGGAAACGCGGTTTTCGTGCCTTTTTTTATGCTAGTTTAGGGCAAGGAGTGATTATGAGCGGTCAGGCCATTATTTGGGTAGCTTTGGGCGGCGCGCTGGGCGCGGTCGGGCGCTATCTGGTCGGATTATCGCTTAAAACAGCCTCCGGCTTTCCCTGGGCGACGATGAGCGTCAATATTCTCGGCTCTTTGCTGATGGGTTTGGTGATTGGCTGGCTGTCGCGGCAAAATGGCGGCAGCGATGCGCTCCGCCTGTTCGTTGCGGTCGGTATTTTGGGCGGTTTCACCACTTTTTCGACCTTTTCAATGGATTTGTTCACCTTGCTTGAAAGGCGCGACATCGCCGCCACCATGCTCTATTTGGGCGGCTCGCTGCTCGGCGGTTTGCTGGCCTTTATCATCGGCTTTATGGCGCTGAGGGCGGCGTAATGGCCGGTGTGCGACAAATAAAGATAAAGCCCGAAGATGACGGGCTGCGCCTCGACCGATGGTTTCGCAAGCATTTTCCGGCGCTGACTCAGGGACGTTTGGAAAAACTCTTACGCCGTGGACTGGTGCGGGTTGACGGCAAGCGCGTGAAGGCTGCGGCGCGCATTAATAGCGGGCAAATCATTCGCGTGCCGCCGGAAGTGCCGCCGCAAGGGGCCAAGAAATCAGAACGTCCGGTGCAAGTGGCTGATAGTTTGGTTGACCAACTCCGCGCCGCCATTATTCATAAAGACCAAGATGTCATCGTGCTTAATAAGCCATCCGGTTTGGCCGTGCAGGGCGGCAGTAAGACGAATAGGCATATTGATGGTGCGCTGCCGGGGCTGCAATTTGACGAAGCCGAACCGCCGCGTCTGGTGCATCGGCTCGACCGCGACACATCGGGTGTGTTGCTGCTGGCGCGCAATCGCAAGGCGGCACAGTTTTTGACCCGCCAATTTGCCGATCGCGAGACAGAAAAAATTTACTGGGCTTTGGTATATGGGGTGCCGCGACCGCCACGCGGTCACATCATTGTGCCACTGGCCAAGCGCGCCGCCGCTGATGGCGGGGAGCGCGTCAGACCGGTTGAAAAGGGCGACCCTGACGCCATGAAAGCGCATACGGATTATATGGAAATCGCGCGTGTCGGGCAGCGTTTCTCGTGGTTGGCATTCCGCCCGATAACCGGACGCACCCATCAGATACGCGCCCATGCAGCGGCGATAGGGCATCCACTGGTCGGCGATGGTAAATATCGGGTTGAAAATGAAAATGAAGAATATGGCGGAATCCTGCCGAAAAAACTTCACTTGCACGCCCGATTGATTAAGATGCGGCATCCCTCGGGCGGCGATTTGACCTGTCGTGCGCCATTGGCCGATCACATGGCTGAAACGTGGGATATGCTTAATTTTGACAGCGAAGATGGCGATATCGGGTTTGACGAGGTTTAGGAAATGAGACTGATAGTCTTTGATTGCGACGGCACGCTGGTGGATAGCCAGCAGACCATCATCACCGCCACTGAGGCGGCGTTGGGCTCGCATGATTTCGCCGCGCCCGACCGCCGCGATATTCTTTATGCCGTCGGCCTGCCGGTTGATGTTGCCATGCGCCGCCATGCGCCCGATGCAACCGATGACCAGATTGTCAATATGCTGGATGTCTATCGCGAGACCTATCAGCAATTGGTGCAGCAAGATGATCGTGGGCAAGTCATGTTTCCCGGCATGCACGCGCAGATTGCCAAGCTCGGCGGTCTGGACGACACTTTGCTCGGTATCATTACGATGAAATCGCGGCGCGGCTTGGAGCGTGTCGTTGATGCTTATGACATTCGCAAATATTTTCAGGTGCTGAAAAGTGCCGATGACGGGCCGGGCAAGCCCAGTCCTGCCCTGATGCTTGACGCGATAGCGGAAACCGGCGTCACCGCCGAGCAGGCGCTAATGGTCGGCGATACAAGTTTCGATATTATGATGGCGAAAGCGGCAGGCACGCGCGCCATTGGGGTTGGCTGGGGCTATCAGACCATTGACGAGCTTGAAGATTCGGGCGCTGACGCGATTGCCGAGACGCCGGAGGAATTGAACGATTTATTAGGCGCCTTTCAACCCTCTTAAAATTTATGGCAAAGCGATTTTATGAAAATGTGTCGGTCGAAGCGCGCGAAGGCGCTTTTGCCGTCTTGCTGGACGCGCATGAGTTGAAAACACCGGCCAAAAAGCCGCTTCATGTGCCGAGCGAGGCGTTGGCCAAGCTGATTGCCGAGGAGTGGCAGGCGCAAGCAGATGACATCGACCCCAATAGCATGCCGCATATGCGCTTGGTCTCAACAGCGCTGGATCGCGTGGCCGAAAACACGGCGGAAACGGCAGAGGCTTTTGCCGCTTATGTGATGTCGGATTTGCTCTGTTATCGTGCGGGGCACCCGGAAAAACTGGTGCAAAAACAATCCGATAGCTGGGACCCGCTTTTGCAATGGGCGAAATCGCGATTTGATGTGTCGCTGGCCGTCACGGCAGGTATTTTGCCGGTTGAGCAACCGCAAGAAAACCATGCCCGATTTGCCGCAGCGGCGGGGGATGAGCCGTTCCGCCTGACTGCTTTGGCGCATTTGGCAGCACTGCTCGGCTCTGCCATACTGGCTTTAGCGCTTGATGAAGCGCATATTTCGGCGCGTCAGGCCTATGAGTTGGCTTTTCTTGATGATTTGTATCAAATGGAAGACTGGGGCATCGATGAAGAGGCGCAAGCGCGGCTCGACAAGATAGAACTGGAAATAGCCACCGTAGCAGGGTATTTATCAGCCCTATAGCCACGTTGGGAGGTAGAACGTGCGGGATATTGTCGAAGAATTGGAAGAGCGCCGCCGCATTGCCCGTTTGGGCGGCGGTGAGAAGCGCATTGAGGCGCAGCACGGTCGCGGCAAGCTGACCGCGCGCGAACGCCTCAACTTGCTGCTTGACCCTGACAGTTTCGAAGAAATTGACATGTTTGTTGAGCACGATTGCCAAGAGTTTGGCATGCAAGACAATAAAGTGCCCGGCGATGGCGTGGTTACCGGTTGGGGCACGGTCAATGGTCGCCCGATTTATGTTTTCGCTAAAGATTTCACCGTATTTGGCGGTTCTCTGTCGCGCGCCCATTCCAAGAAAATCAACAAAGTGCAGGATATGGCATTGCGCAATGGCGTGCCGATTGTCGGCATTCTCGATGCCGGTGGTGCGCGCATTCAAGAGGGCGTTGATGCGCTGGGCGGCTATGCCGAAGTGTTCCAGCGCAACACATTGGCATCAGGTGTTATTCCGCAAATCACCATGATTATGGGCCCCTGCGCCGGTGGTGATGTGTACTCACCGGCGCTCACCGATTTCATCTTTATGGTGCGTAATACGTCCTACATGTTTGTCACCGGCCCCGATGTCGTGAAAACCGTGACCAATGAAGAAGTGACGGCTGAAGAGCTTGGCGGTGCGAAAGTGCATACCACCAAATCATCGGTCGCTGATGGGGCGTATGACAATGATGTAGAAGCGCTGACCGAGCTGCGCCGCCTGATTGACTTTTTGCCCTTATCGAACCGCACCGGCGTGCCGGAACGCCCGACTTATGATGTGCGTGACCGGATTGAACATTCGCTCGATACGCTGGTTCCCGACAATCCGAACATGCCTTACGACATGATGGAATTGGTGCAGAAAGTTGTCGATGAAGGCGATTTTTTCGAAATCCAGCAGGATTTTGCCAAAAACATCATTACCGGTTTCGGGCGCATTGAAGGCAAGACCGTCGGCTTTGTCGCCAATCAGCCGATGACTTTGGCCGGTGTGTTGGATAGCGATGCCAGCCGCAAGGCGGCGCGTTTTGTGCGGTTCTGCGACTGCTTTGATGTGCCGATTGTTACCTTTGTTGACGTGCCGGGCTTTTTGCCGGGCACCAGCCAAGAATATGGCGGGCTGATTAAGCACGGCGCGAAACTGCTTTTCGCCTATGCCGAGGCGACCGTGCCGAAAGTCACACTGATTACGCGCAAAGCCTATGGCGGTGCCTATGATGTGATGGCGTCAAAACATTTACGCGGTGATTTCAACTATGCCTGGCCAACGGCGGAGATTGCCGTTATGGGCGCGAAAGGGGCGGTGGAAATCATCTTCCGCAATTCGACGGAAGAAGAAATTGCCGCGCAGACGGCGCAATATGAAGAGCGCTTTTTGAATCCGTTTGTGGCCGCCGAGCGCGGTTATATTGATGAGGTTATTCAACCGCATAATACACGCCGCCGCGTGGCGCGCGCATTGGCGCTTTTGTCGTCCAAGAAGCTCGATAACCCGTGGAAAAAACACGATAATATTCCCCTGTAAGCCATGCCTATATTTGACAAAATCTTGATTGCAAACCGTGGCGAAATCGCCTGCCGAGTGATTAAATCGGCGCGTGCTATGGGTATTAAAACCGTCGCCGTTTACTCCGATGCCGATGCGCTGGCGCTGCATGTGCGCGAAGCTGATGAAGCGGTGCATATTGGCGGCGCTCCGGCAGCTGAAAGCTATTTGGTGATTGATAAAATTCTCGATGCCATCAAGCAGACCGGCGCACAAGCCGTGCATCCGGGCTATGGCTTCTTGTCAGAAAACAAGGCCTTTGCCGAAGCTTTGGAAAAAGCCGGTATCGCCTTTATCGGCCCGCCTGCCGGTGCCATTGAGGCAATGGGCGATAAAATCACTTCCAAGAAATTGGCGGCAGAAGCCGGTGTGTCGACTGTGCCGGGTCATATGGGGCTCATTGAAGACGCTGATGAAGCGATAAAAATCGCCAATCAAATCGGCTATCCGGTGATGATTAAGGCTTCAGCCGGTGGCGGCGGCAAGGGCATGCGCATTGCGTGGAATGATGATGAGGCGCGTGAGGGCTTTCAATCATCGAAAAATGAGGCGGCGGCCAGCTTTGGCGATGATCGCATTTTTATCGAAAAATTCGTCACCCAGCCGCGGCATATTGAGATTCAAATTCTCGGCGATAAGCACGGCAATGTGATTTATCTGGGCGAGCGCGAATGTTCCATTCAGCGGCGTAACCAAAAAGTTATTGAAGAAGCGCCGAGCCCGTTTCTTGATGCCAAGACCAGAAAGGCGATGGGCGAGCAATCGGTCGCGCTGGCCAAAGCGGTGGATTATTGCTCCGCCGGCACGGTGGAATTTATCGTCGATGGCGATAAAAACTTCTACTTCCTTGAAATGAATACGCGCTTGCAGGTCGAGCATCCGGTCACTGAACTGATTACCGGCATTGATTTGGTCGAAGAAATGATAAAAGTCGCGGCCGGTGAAAAGCTGGCGCTGAAGCAAAAAGACGTGAAGCTGACCGGCTGGGCAATGGAAAGCCGCATTTACGCCGAAGACCCGTATCGCGGCTTTCTGCCTTCGACAGGTCGATTGACGCGCTATCGCCCTCCTGTTGAGCAACAAGTGGACGGCATCACTGTGCGCAATGATACGGGCGTTTATGAAGGCGGCGAGATTTCACTGTTTTATGACCCGATGATTGCCAAGCTGGTGACGCATGGGCCGGACCGCCTGACTGCGATTGATGCGATGGCTGATGCGTTGGATAATTTCCGCATTGACGGCATTCGTCACAATATCGATTTTTGCGGTGCGCTGATGCAGCACCCGCGCTTCCGCGATGGCGCGCTGACCACTGCCTTTATTGATGAAGAATATCCCGACGGGTTTGACGGCGCACCGCTCGACAGCGCGCGCATTGAAGAATTGGCCGTTATCGGCTTCAGCATGTCGCAAATGACGCAAATGCGCGCAACAGAAAGCTCGCAAGTGCTGGACGGTCATCAATATACGCCTGATGTCGAGCAGGCCGTGCAAATCGGTGACTTGGTGTTCACCGCCAGCAAATCAGCGCAGGGCGTTGTTCTGAACGGTGTCGATATAGAGGTTGAGAGCGATTGGTTGCCGGGTGATTTATTCTTCTTTGGCGCGGTCAATGGCAAGCCTGTCAGCCTATCGGTTGACAGCCATGCCGAAGGCTACACGCTGACCGGTCGCGGCGCGGCTGTGAAAGTCTTTGTCCGTCGTTTGGCGGCGCAGGAACTCATGGCCTATATGCCTGAAAAAGCCGACGGCGCCAGCGATAAGGAATTGGTTTGCCCAATGCCCGGCGTGGTTGTCTCTGTTGCGGTGGAAGCGGGGCAATCGGTAAAAGCCGGTGAGCCTTTGGCCGTTGTTGAAGCCATGAAAATGGAAAATATTCTGCGCGCCGAAAAAGACCTGACCGTCAAAAAAGTGTTATGCGCCGCCGGTGACAAGCTGGCTGTCGACGACGTGATGGTCGAATTTGAATAGATATTTGCCTTAGCCCCCTCATTTTCGCTAGCCTATACAGGCCTAAAAAGAAAAAAGAGGAGGCGATTATGGAAATGATCAACGTCATGGATGTCAATCTGGTGCTGATTGTGGTCGGCGCGGCATTGGCTTTCGGCTGGGGCTTTGTCTATTTTTCCGAGCGTGTGGCCGGCACGGCTTTCATGGAAATCAACGGCACAAAAACGGATGCGCCAATGATGGTGCCGATGGCGCTTGAAGCGCTGTATTTGTTGCTTTTGTCATGGCTCGTGGCGTTGTTTTATATGCTGCAAATGGATCACGGCATGGTGCGCGGCATTGGTGCGATATTTTCCGCAACTGTGATTATCGGCTTTTTTTCATCTGCCGCTTGGTCGCAAAGACCGATGAAGCTGGCCGGATTGAATAGCGGTTATTTTATCGGCTGCATGATTATTTTGCTGCTGACCAATTATGTCGGGCGGATACTGTAATCAGTCGGCGGGAAAGCAAGCGTCGAAATTATCGACCAATGCCTTATCAAGTTCGGCCATGCTGATGGGGTAGCCCAAATCGACCATGCTGGTGACGCTTTGGTCGCTAATGCCGCACGGCACAATGCCGTTAAAATGTTCGAGATCCGGCTCGACATTGATGGAGATGCCGTGAAAGCTGACCCAGCGGCGGATGCGTAGGCCAATAGCGGCAATTTTATCTTCGCGGGCGTTGCCTTTATCGGGGCGCGGCACCCAAACACCAATGCGCCCGGGGGTGATATGCGCCTTAATGTTGAAATCATCGAGGGTCTGGATAATCCAGTTTTCCGCTTGCCGCACAAAGCAGCGCACATCGCGCCCGCGCTTGCGTAAATCAAGCATCAGATAGACCACGCGCTGGCCGGGGCCGTGATATGTATATTCTCCGCCGCGTTTGGTGTCATAGACGGGAAAACGGTCATGGCGCAGCAAATCCGCCGGATTGGCGCTTGTTCCTGCGGTGTAAAGCGGCGGATGTTCCAAAAACCACAAACATTCCGGCGCTTTTTCCGCAACAATATCGGCGACACGGTTTTCCATGAAGGAGACAGCATCGGGATAAGCAACCGGTTGATCGCTGAAAATCAGTTCGGGCATTTGGCTCATGCGCCTGTTTTATCACTGAAAGGCTAAACAATTAAAACAAAATTAAATGTAGAATTAAGTTAATCACATAAAAATATTGATAAATAGATTAGAATAGCCCATATAGGATTTAAGGAGACGCATTATGCTGCCGATTGTTCTTGATGTCAGCGAATTGACCATTGCCATTATCGGCAGTGGGCCGCAAGCGCGCCGCCGCCTGGAAATGGTTGACGCGGCAGGAGCTGACTTCGTGCGCGTCTATGCGGAAGACGCGGCGGAAGAAATGCGCGTACTGGCCGGTGATCGGCTGATTGAAAGCTGGCCGAGCCAAGACGAGCTGGCCGCTTGTCATATTGTTTATATCGCCAATCTTGACGATGGGCTGCAAGAGCGCTTCACGGCTGAGGCGCGTGCCGTCAAAACGCTGGTCAATGTCGAAGATGTGAAGCCGCTATGCGACTTTCATGTGCCGGCCATTGTGCGCCGCGGCGATATGCTGTTGACCGCATCAACCGGCGGCAAATCGCCGGGTTTGGCGCGCCGTTTGAAAGCGAAACTTGAAGAACAATATCCCGAAAACTGGGCCGCGCGCCTCGATGAATTATCAGCATTGCGCGATGGCTGGCGCGATGAGGGGGCGGATTTCAAAACGCTGATTGACCGCAGCAATCAGGTGATTGACGAGAAAGGTTGGCTGGCATGAATAATTTGGCCGTGCAAACCCCCAAAGAGCCGGTTTTGGCAGATTTGAACGCGCTTTATGAGACCATGAGCGCGCAGGAAATTTTGCGCCATGCGATTGAAGAGCAATTTGTCGACCGCATCACCATTGTTTCGTCCTTTGGTGCCGAGTCGGTGATTTTACTGCATATGATTGCTGAAATTGCCCCGACCGTGCCGGTCATAATGCTCAATACCGGCAAATTATTTGGCGAAACATTGCGCTATCGCGACCGCCTGCAAGAACGTCTCGGCCTGATGGATGTGCGCGCCGTGTCGCCGGACCCGCGTGAATTGGCCACAGAAGATGCCAAGGGTGGGCTGTGGCAGCGCGATACGGATGCTTGCTGCGACTTGCGCAAAGTGCGTCCGCAAGCCCGCGCCGTCGCGCCTTTCGATGCGCTGATTACCGGCCGCAAACGCTTTCAAACCGGCACACGGGCGCAGATGCAAATCATCGAAAAAGACACGGATGGTCGCTATAAAATCAATCCGCTGGCCAACTGGGATCTCGACCAATTGAAAGCCTATATTGAAGAACACAATCTGCCGCGCCACCCGCTGGTCAAAGACGGCTATTTGTCTATTGGTTGCATGCCCTGCACCAATCGCGTGGAAGAGGGCGGTGACTATCGCTCAGGCCGCTGGGCCGACAGCGATAAAGACGAATGCGGCATCCACTTGAATATTGATGGCGACGGTATTTAGGGCGCTATCGTGCTTGTTCCGGCGCGATTATTTTGCTAGCTAACAGGCCTACCCCGATGGGTCTTAAGAGTGCGACCGTGGCGGAATTGGTAGACGCGCAGCGTTGAGGTCGCTGTGGGGTAACACCCGTGGAAGTTCGAGTCTTCTCGGTCGCACCATTATTTCTTAAAAGCCATGTCTGCGTGGCGGCTTTACAGCCATTTGGCAAAGGGGACAGTGTCTTTGCCGGCCGGCACATACCATTTTTTGGCGTCACCATCCCATCGACCGCCCAGCGCCTTGCATTCGTCTTTGTCATCAAACGGGCAGTTGAGATAGGTTTTCTCGCCATCGTCCGAGGCGGTTTCCCCGCTCGCGCCATCGCTGTCATCATCACCGTCACCCATCCATTGCGCAAAAGGCTCGGCATCCATATCGGCGGTAATATACCATTTGCGTTCATCGCCATCCCAGCGCCCGCCAAGTGACTTGCATTCATCCTTCTCATCGAAGGGGCAATTAAGGTAAATCCGGTCTTCAGACAAATTGGTTCTCCTGATTGGCGCGCCAAAGCGGCTTTTATGACAGTCCAACCCCGCTTAGGGCTTCGTGGAAATAATACAAAATGCCGAAGAGCGCCAGCCCCGCTGCGATAGCGACAATATCGCGATAAATCGGCTGCGGCTCAGATGGTTTGGGGTGCAGCGTCAAGCGTCGGTAAATCGCATAGCCGCCAAAAGTGATGAATATGATGGTAGAGGACAAATCGCCATTGGCCAGCAGATGAAGAAATGCCCAAAGAGCAATGCCGGTCAGCATCGGGTGTTTGACATAACGGCTTATATTGCCGGGCACATTGCCCGCAACAATCAATATGGCGGCAATCGGCATCAGATAATTGGCCAATTGATAAGATGCAGGAAGCGGTAGCCAAAGCTGCTGATAGCTTGTCTGCTGATAGCCCATAACGACCAATATCAAGCTGATTATCGAAACGATTGTGACAAGTCCCATATAGGCGTGATGTCCGCCGATGGCTTCGATTCTGGCGCGATAGCCAAAAACGGCAATCAAATGGCTTAAGATAAATAAAATACTGCCTAAAATTAGTAGCGTCATAACACCCTCCCGAGTTTCCACCTGATCCGATGAATCACTCAGATAGACTAACCCAGAATCGGGTGGGGTCTATTTTAAATTGAAACTGTGCTTGTTTTTTACGCTCGCACCCACGTCATAACTGAAAATTTGGGGTTTGCAGGGCAGGCTGGTTTGTTAGGCTTTTCTGTCAGGCCCATTGGGGGCTGAATGGTTCATTTGATTAATGGAGGGAAAACTCATGGACGCACAAATGATGGAAATGCAAGGACTGTCGGTTTTCGGCACTTACAGCATCGCTTTTGCGCTGCGCAGCATTGGCAGCATTCTTGCCATATGGCTGGCGCTTCGCATTGCCAATAATATTCGCAATGCCGAGGATGACAATATGATTGCCAAATTGCTTGGCACCGGCTTTGGCGTATTGACTGTTATGTTTGCCTATTACTGGCAGACCGCTTATTGGAGCCTGCGCGCCAATACCGCGAATAATTTCAAAGAAATGGGCGAAAGCATGGAGCTGAGCGCCGGTGTTCAGCAATTTGTAAACAACTTCGCATCAGCCGAACCGGTTACTGCACCGGGCATGATTGTCATTCTTTTTGACCTGATTGTCTTGGCGATGATTTTGGTCACCATCTGGGTGCCTAAAAAATAGCAACGATTATATCGTGCTTAATTGGGGGGGCTTTGGCTCCCCCAAACAGTTTTGGCCAAGCCGAACGGGTTTTTTTGCACGGCTTTCGGTCACTGCGCATCAGATGCAACAGATCGGCAGACCTCAAAGGCGCAAGCAATGGTGCCAATGGGGCAGCTAACAGGCGGGTGACGCGCGCCGCGTTGAGTTAGCCGTTGAAGCTGACCGGTTACGCTGACATAATCACAAAGCGGGGGGACATCAGCGTGGCATTATCCAAAACAACATTATCAATTTACGGCCTATTGGGTTTGCCCTTGGCGTTGGTCGGCTATCCGATTGCCGTCTGGCTGCCCGCATTTTACGCCGGTGAAATCGGCGTATCCCTTGCCGCCGTGGCAACCATGTTGCTGGTGGCAAAATTATCCGACGTTGTCACTGACCCGTTGGTCGGCACGATTTCCGACCGTCTGCGCTCACCGATTGGCCGCCGACGTCCGTTTATTTTACTTGGTGTGCCGGTTCTGTGCGGATCCATTTGGCTGCTTTTTGTGCCGATGGAGGGCGCGGATTCGGTTTATTTGCTATTGGCCATTGCCGGTATGTATATCGGCACCACTCTGGTTGGCTTGCCTTATGGCGCTTGGGGTGCCGAGCTATCGCCCGATTATCATCAACGCGCTCGGGTAACGGCATGGCGTGAGCAATTCACCCTTATCGGCTTGCTGGTGGCCGCCTTTATTCCCTTTCTGGTCGAGCAATATGGCGAAGGCGATACACCGTCCATCATGCGCGGCATGGCATTGGCCATATGCATCACGACCCCGATAGCGGTCATTCTTCTGTGCCTGTTTGTGCCGGAAACACCGCCAAGCGAGTCGTCTGACGAGGCCAAGGCGTCTTTCACGGATGGGGTAAAAAAAGTATGGGCCAATAAGCCGATGCGCATGGTTGTCGGCTTAATTCTCATCGTCACTCTGGCTGAAGCGTTCCGTAATGCCCTTTCCTTGTTTTTCATGAAATCGGTCATTCAGGCTGAGGGTGTCGGCACGCTATACTTCATTTACTTTGTCGCCGGATTGGCTGCCGTGCCGGGCTGGCTATGGCTGGGACGCAAGGTCGGCAAGCATGTCGCCTTTGCCGGCACGCTCATCACGGTCGCCATTATCTCGGCCATCAATATGTTTTTTACAGCTGACGATTATTGGCTTTTTGTAGCGTTCTTTATCGCTAAAGGTGCCTGCTTTGGCGGTTTACAGTTTTTGCCTCTCGCCATTTTGGCTGATGTCATTGACGTTGAAACTGCTGAGACCGGTAAAGCACGGGCCGGCGCTTATATTGCTTTCGCCAGCATGACGGCGAAAATTTCTACTGCATTGGGCACTTTTCTTGCCATTCGCGCGCTGTCATTTACAAATTTCAACGCCAAATTAATGGCTGAGAACAATTTCGATGACCTGCTGGTGTTGCGGGTTCTTTATGCCATCGCACCGGCGGTATTCTTTATCGGTGCCATCATCATTGCATTGCGCTTTCCGTTGACCGCGAAAGTGCATGCCGAATTGCAAACGCGCATTAAGACGGCGCAGCCCGGTTAGCGCTGCAATTTGCCCGTCCAATAAAGTGGAATGACAAAGCCTAAAGAAAGGAGCAAATTTGAAGCAATGTTGAGTTGGAAACCGGTGCGGTAAGAAATATAGCCGTCAATCAAATTCCAAATAATCAGCACGACAAAGGCCTGTCGGTACATTTTATTACCCATATTGCTGGCGTGCGCGGCGCGGAAAAAATAAAATAGCGTCAGCCCCCAACCGATTGTAATGGCGCCCATCAAGCCAAAAGAAAAGCGCTCTATATCGTTAAAAACCGGCTCGTTTATCGGGTTTTGAAGGGTCAGCATTAGTTTCACACCTGCCTCGAAGGCGTCAAAGCCGGCCCCCGCCAATATGCCGTCAAAGGCGATAACGGCCAGACACCAAATGTCGAGCCATGTTTTCCAAAAATCACTCATGGGCTGTCCTCCCAGCCATTATGTCGCAAGTCATTTGATTGACCCAATTCTTCTTATTCTGCGTAAATAGCTTAGACGAGGAAATTGCGGAATGAAACACTCTGACGAAAGAAAAGATAAAAAGCAAAAGCCGCCCCAACCGGAAGGAGAGGGCGGCAAAGTTGTTTCATTCAGAAAGCCGAAGAAAAATCCGGCCTTTGATGTCGCATGGTTCTACGAAGAAGAAGAATTCTTCGCCGAGCATATGGACGAATTTGACTGGTAGCTAAACCAGCGCTACCGCCATTGCGCCGAGGCAATAAACCGAGCCGAACCAGATAAAGGTGCGGATAAATGAGATACCCATCAGATAGGTAATCAGATAGGCAACCCGCAGACCCAGCCAGATGGTGGCGGTTTCTGCAACGGATGTGCCGCTGGCGATGGCCAATCCGGCCAAAGGCAGAAAGACGATCATGCTTTCTTGTATATTGACGGCAGCGCGGTCGGCACGCCGGACGATAATCGATTTTTCGATAGTTTCGTCGCGTCCCCCGAATAGGGATGCGGCTTCGATTTCACCGCGTGCAACAGCGATGAGATTGGGCAGCATAAGCTGCAAAAGATAAAGCGCCAATGTGGCTAAAACGACTTCGGTCATAGGTCCCCCCTTTTTTGGACGAATCGAGTGAGCCTGTTTATCCTATGAATATTATTTTGCTGCGTCACGTGCCTTTTCAGTGGTAAAGCGCACAAAGTAGAAAAGAGGCCGGCAGTGAGCGAAACGGCAAACGAACACATGCAAGAGCAGGGTGTCGAAAACCTGACCCCCGAAGCCTATGAGCTTATCAGTGGGTTGGTGCGCGCCGACGACCGAGCCGCCTTGCTCAAGGAACTTGAGAGCCGCCACGAATCCGACATTGCTGAAATCATTACCGTTCTTGCCTCTGATTTGCGCACGGCATTTTTAAAACTGGTCGGTGACGCGCTGGATCCGGAAGTGTTTGCCGAGCTTGATGATGCGGTGCGCGATGATGTTTTACAGATTGTCGATACGGACACGCTGGTCAATACGGTGCAGCAACTCGACAGTGATGATGCTGTCTTTGTGCTTGAGGATATGGCCGATGATGAGCGCCAAGAAGTGCTCGAGAAAATTCCTCAGACCGAGCGCATGGTGCTCGAGCGCTCGCTTGATTTTCCGGAGGATAGTGCCGGCCGCCTGATGCAGTCGGAATTTATTTCCGTGCCGCCTTTTTGGACGGTCGGGCAAACCATTGATTATCTGCGCGAGACAGAAGATCTGCCCGATGATTTTCTGGAAATATACATTATTGATCCGACGCATACGCCGATAGGTGTGGTGCATTTGGCAGAAGTGCTGCGCGCGCAACGGCCGAACGCGATGGAAGCCTTATTGCATGAAGATTTCTTCATTATTCAGGCAGAAACCGACCGCGAGGAAGTGGCGCTATTGTTTGAGCGCTATAATTTGGTTACTGCGCCGGTGGTCGATGAAGACCAGCGCTTGATTGGTGTGATTACTGCCGATGATGTGTTTGAGGTGATTGCTGAAGAAGCGGGAGAAGATATTTTGCGCCTCGGCGGTGTCGGTGATGAGGCGGTCACCGATACGGTTTTGGAAACGGCGCAGGGGCGATTGTCTTGGTTGTTTCTCAATTTACTGACGGCCATAGCGGCCTCGCTGGTCATTGGTTTATTTGATGCGTCGATTGAGAAAATGGTGGCCTTGGCCGTGTTGATGCCGATTGTCGCCTCAATGGGCGGCAATGCCGGCACGCAAACCTTGACCATTACCGTGCGTGCATTGGCAACGCAGGAATTGCTGCCGGTCAATGCCGCGCGCTTGGTCTATCGCGAATTGGGCGTGGGCTTTTTAAACGGTCTTGTCTTTGCCGTAATCACCGGCTTTGTCGGCGGCGTTTGGTTTAATGATATGGCTCTTGGTTTGGTATTGGCGGCGGCGA
>RFZE01000021.1 GCA_009920875.1 Alphaproteobacteria bacterium
TCGACACGGCCAAGCCGTGTATCAAAAGGCAGTGCGCCGATTTGGCTGTCGCGGCGCGGGTCGCGCAGCCAGCTTGCCCCCTCCATCAGCCCCAATACATGCACCCGCCAATACAAGTCTTCTTGCGCTATCGGGCGTTCGACAAAAGCGCGAAACGCATCCTCGCCATTTAATATGACTTCCGAAAAACGCCCCATATCCAAACGCTCACCGACGCCGCTCGAGGCTTGCGGAGCAACCAGTCCGGGAATGGCGGCAGGGTTGATGCGCGGCATCAGAATGAAAGCGGCAATGGCGAAAAACAGCGAGCCTGACAAGGCCACAACAATCGGCAGCAACCGAATACGCAAGCCCGAAAGCGGCATGTCATTAATGCGCAAAGTATAGACACCGGCATAGAAAATCACCGTCACCAATAGCAGCAGAAACACAAACACATTGGTAGATAAAACCATCACGCATAGCGCCGGAAAAATAACGCCGATAAGATTAAAGGCACCGGGGCGTCCGTCTTCGCCGACCTGTTCGCATGCTGATAAGACCAAAATAACCAGCATGAAATAAGGGGCTTGCGGCGGCCGCGCCAATTGCGCCAAAACCACCAGCATGAACGGAATAAGGGCCAGTAGAAAAACCGTGCGCCACCAGCGCCGCGGCATCAGCGTGACCGGCCACATAAGCAGCCATAAGATAAAGGCGCGCATATCGATAAAATAGGCCATGGCCAGCGCCACGGGCGACGCAGCGAAAGCCAATAAGAGCGCGGTTAATCGCGCCCGCGCCGTGCCCGGCAGAAAGCTCAATCTATTAAGTTCGCGCCAGCGCATAATAAGCCTTCTCGCGAGCCGGTTTGTCATAGACTTGATAATCGGCGCCCTGCAAAGTCATGCGGGCAGGCGCGCCAATGCGCTCAGCCACCAGCAGACCACCCGATAAATAAGACAGGCTGTTTTCCAAATCACCCTTGGGCTGGCGCAAAATCATTTCGCCTTGCGCGTCCAGCCCGTGATCGCGCACCATGGTTTCGCGGGTTGCGGCATAACGTTTCCAATCAATACGCGCCGGCGGATCGCTATCGGCATAATCACGCAAATCGCCGAGCTCATCGGCGACGTTATTTTGCTGGCGTTTTTGCTCCGCCTTTTGCGCCATGGCCGGATTACCTCGCGGATAGGCGGCAATCGCCTGCTCACGCGGCATCGGCGCTACCACCACATCGCCGGGCGGGCGCAGCCAACTCCATGCGCGTGCAATACCGAAGGGAAATAATGTTTCAATCTTAATAGGCGGCACCTCGTGCACACCGCGCGGCAATTTCCCGACCGGCACTAAGAGACTGGTCGCAGATTTTGACAAATCAAGCACCATATCGCCCATCGGGCCTGACAGCTTCAAATTGAAAGCGGGTTGGTCTTTGCGCAAAGAAAGGCGGATATGGTGCATTTGGCCGGCAAAATAATAGGGCTCAATATGCACATCGATTTTCAGCCCTTGAATGTTGCGCACACTGGCGATGAGCGACAGCATGAAAACCAGAAACAAAAAAATCACGCCGAGCAAGATGAAATTATTTTGCACCTTATAGCCCATGGCGAAACTGGCGAGCACCAGAAAGCCGGCGTAAAAGCCGTAACGATTGGGCAAGATGAAGATATGGCTTTGCCGAATATGCCAAACTCCGCTTGTCCATTTGCGCCGCCGCAAGGCAAGACGCCGCGTCAAGCGCTCGGAAAAGGACAAAGCTTTTGTTTTTTGCCTATCGCGCGCGGCCATGGCCGGGCTCCCCTAGGGCACGTCCACTTGCTGCAAAATGTCCTGCAGCAAAGCTCTGTTGGCCCCGCTGACCGGCCCCAAGCGGTGACGCAAAGCGGGGGTGAAAACCGCCTGCACGTCTTCAGGCTGACAATAATCGCGGCCCTCAATCATGGCATGCGCTTGCGCCAAGCCTTTGACCTGAATCAGCGCGCGAACCGATAAATTGGGCAGGCTGGCGGCACGCAATTGCGTCGCCAGCGCCTGTAAATAACCGATAATGGCATCGCTAAAGGTAATTTGCGCACGTTGGCGGCGCAGCAAATTGAAATCTCCGGCGGCCAAGACAGGCTCACCTTGTTCGAAATTTTCTTCACCGGAAACAGCATCGCGCAAAATATCGCTTTCGACCGCATCGGATGGCAGGCCCAGACTGAAGGAAACGGCGAAGCGGTCGAGCTGGCTTTCGGGCAGAGGCGACACACCGATTTGTTCGGTCGGATTTTGCGTGGCAATCACGATGAACGGTTCGGGCAAAGCAAAGCTTGACCCGTCAACCGTCACTTGCCGCTCGGCCATGGCTTCAAGAAGCGCGGACTGGCTTTTTGACGGCGCGCGATTGAGCTCATCGGCGAGTAAAAGCTGGGTGAAAACCGGCCCTTGGCGAAACTGGAAATCACCTGATTTGGGGTCGAAAATATTTACCCCGACAATATCGGAAGGTGTGGTGTCATTGGTGCATTGCAGGCGCGACCAATCGAGCTGCAAATGATGCCCCAGCGCACGCGCCAGACTGGTCTTGCCCATGCCCGGTGCATCTTCAATCAATAAATGACCGCCCGACAACATGGCCGCCAAAGCGAGACGAACTTGTTCTTCCTTATCGCGCACAGTCACCAGAACGGCATTGACCACATCGGCCAGACGGGCAAGGTCAGGCGTCTCACCGACCGGCTTTTCTTCAGCAGCACTCATAAGCAACCCATGACTTCAAAACTTAGTCCTTAATATAGCTTAATGCGGATGCTTGCATAATCAAACTTGCTTTTTTGTCCGCGATAACCCAGTTTCTGCCTATGAGTGAAAGCGATTTTGCCCCGCCTGTTGCCCCTGTGCCAATTGTTCATTGCCGCCATTGTCGGTTTTGGGATGCCCATATGATTGCACGCCCGACCCGAACACCGGAAGGCCTGTGTCGGCGCAAGGCACCGGCACCGGCCATTGTCGCCGAAGATGTCGATACGGGCACAAGCTGGCCAAAAACATTTGAAGATGATTGGTGCGGCGAAGGTGAGCCCATCGATCCCGTCGGATAAGGTTTTTAACCGCCTGCCAAATCACCGGCCGAGAAGATAGGCAGATAAAGCGCCACCACCATCATACCGATAAGGCCGCCGACAAAGACAATCATCACCGGCTCAATCACGGTCGATAGACCCTCGACCAGCGCGTCAAATTCTTCTTCATAATAATTGGCAATGGAATTGAGCATTTCTTCCATATTACCCGTGCGTTCGCCGACCGCGATAAGCTGCGACAGTTCAATCGGGAACACTTTTTCCTTAGCAAAAAGCGACGATAATTCAGCCCCCGTCATGACATCGCGTTTGACGCGGTCAAAAGCATTCATGAAATGCAGATTGGTGGTCACGGTTGAGGCCACGGAAAGCGTTTCCAGCACGCTGACACCGGCAGCGAACAGATTGGCCATGAGAAGCGATGAGCGCGCCACCACGGCCATCATAATAATGCCGCCAAAGAGCGGCAATTTGAGTAAGAGCAAATGCCATAAATAGCGATAGGGCCGCACATATTTGGTCATCAAGCCATGAAAAGTTATGGTGCCAAAAAAAACGGCAAATACCCCAAGCACATTACTGATATCGGCAATCCAATTACTGGCATCAACAATGGCCTGTGTCGGGCCGGGCAGCGCGATACCCATGCCGGCATACATTTCTTGGAATGTCGGCACCACATTGGTCAGCATGAAAATGGAAATACCAACCGAGACAGTAATCAATGTTACCGGATAAAACATGGCAGATTTGATGCCGGCTTTGATTTTCTGTTGCTTTTCAAGAATTTCCACCAGCTTGTCGATAAACTTGTCGAGCATGCCCGACACTTCGCCGGCCTCAATCATATTGCGGTAAACATTGTCAAAATGCCGGTCGTGTTCTTTAAAGGCTTCCGATAGCGGCTTACCGTCATTGAGCGTGGAAATCATTTGTTGCGTAACGCGCTTCATATTGGGGTTTTTGGTCTGCCCCGCCACCATAATCAGCCCATCCAAAATCGGCAGTCCGGCGCGTATCATGGTCGATAATTTTTTGGTGAACATGAGAATTTCTTTCGACGGAATTGACCCGAAAGGTCCCCATGTAATTTGAATGTCCAGCGCGCCGGGCTTTTTGTCTTTTACCTGTTTTATTTTTTTGACCTTGATGCGCCGCTGGCGCAGGGCCAAGCGCGCGCGTGCCATACTATTGGCCTCAATCTGGCCTCTTACTTTTTTCTTACCCTGCAATCCGGCATACACATAAAACGTCATGACGCCACCCTAATTGACCACCAATACGCGTGTAAACTCTTCAAGGCACAAAACCCCGTCGCGAATATAGTCGCGCCCGACTTCTTGCATGGTCATGAAATTATCGACCCGCGCCGCCTCGAGAATCTCCGGCGCTTGCGCCTGTTTCAAAATCGCTTCTTCAACTTCCGGCGTGACGCGCAACACTTCATAAATTCCTTGCCGTCCCTTGTAGCCACTGCCGTCGCAACTCGCGCAGCCACTGCCTTTTTTGGCTTGAAAGCCTTGAATTTCTTCATCGGTGAAACCGATATATTTCAGCGCAGCGGGGTTGGCCGTATCATCGGGCACGAGACAATCGGGACAATTTTTACGCGCCAGACGCTGCGCCACCACCAAAGACAGGGCGGCAGAAATCATAAAGCTCGGCACCCCCATATTGAGCAGGCGCGAAATCGTCGCAATGGCGTCATTTGTGTGCAGGGTTGAAAGCAATAAATGGCCTGTCAACGCGGCTTTAACGGCAATCTCAACAGTCTCTTGGTCGCGAATCTCACCGACCAGAATTACCTCCGGGTCTTGCCGCAAAAAGGCCCGCAAAATGGACGAGAAAGACAGACCGATTTTTTCATTGGCTTGCGTCTGACCAAGCCCTTCCAAATAATATTCGACCGGGTCTTCCGCCGTCATAATATTAGTGCCCGGGTCATTAATATATTGTAGCGCGCCATAAAGCGTTGTGGTTTTGCCCGAGCCGGTCGGGCCGGTAACCAGCACCATGCCCTGCGGCGCGGTAATGGCGTCAATCAGCTTTTGCAAATCGGCTTCTTTAAAGCCTATTTTGTCAATCGACAGCGACGGGTCACCCTTCAGCAGCCGGATACAAATGCGCTCGCCATTTTTACCGGGCAACACATTAAAGCGCGTGTCGACATCTTCGCCATCCGGCGCCTTAAAGGTGATAGCGCCGTCTTGCGGCAGGCGTTTTTCGGAAATATCGCAATCGGCCAGAATTTTGAAGCGCGTGACCACGGCAAGGTAATTGTGAAACAGAAATTCGGAAAATTGCTCTTGCGCTTCCAACACACCATTTATGCGAAAGCGAATGCGTGCGGTCTCACGATAGGGCTCGACGTGAATATCGCTGGTATCGGTAATCACCGATTGGTGTAAAATATCATCAACAAATTTAATCACCACGCTGGGATCATCAATATCATAGCTTGAGCGCTTGCGCGGCCGCGGACGCGCCGCTTCGGGGGCAGGCGCGGCGGCTTTTGCTTCTTCTTGCTTTTGCCCCAAAGCCGATTTCACCTCATCATGGCCCATACAAGCCCTGAATTCGCTTGGTTTGATTAAGAAAAACTCGACATTTTGATTGCTCAAAGCCTTGATTTGATTGGCCAAAGTGGCCTTGGTGGGGTCTACCGTGGCAACCCGTAAAAACCGCCCTTCGCGCGCAAAAGGCAAAATATGTTCGCGTTCGATCATGTCATTGGGCAAGGATGCCAAGGCTTCAGCCGAGACATCGCTGGGGGCCAAGTTCTTGCGCCGCAAGGCATAGGCACGCGACAAAATATTAACCACTAATTCTTCTTCAATAAGAGGCACGGGCTCGACACCAGGGTCATGAATATCGTCCATGCCCTCCATCAACAGCCCAAGCGCGCGTGCCGAGCGCGACTCGGCACGCACCATAACTTCAGTCATTTTGTCTTCTGAAATTTGGCCGCTCGCCTGAAGAATACGCAAAACACGGTCTGCCACGTCTTTGGTATATTCAACCATAAAACCTTACCTTAACTGAGGCCTGATTATTGCCGAAAAGCGTCATTTCTCGTCAAGCTTTTTAGGTTTTTCGGCCAGCTTTTTGATAAAGCCCTGCGAGCCCTCGCGGCGCTTTGCTTCATTACTTTGCAAACGTTGCCCCAAAGCCGTGTCTTCCGCCCCCGGCACATCAACATCAACATTGCCTGCCGCTTCCGCCGCCGCGCCTGCCGCTTGCGCCGCTTTTTGCATGGCCGCTTGACGCGCCGCCTCTGCGGCACGGCGTTTTTCTTCCGGGTCAATTTCCGGCACATGGTTGAGCGGCAAGGTCAGCAAATAGCCATTGGCATCGGTCAGCATGATGCGGTCATTGGTGATTTTGGCAATTGTCCCGTCTGCATTGCCAAGCTCCTGCCCTTCGGTCAGGAAATATTCCAATTTGGTCAGACGCGGCACATCGGTGCGACCGCTATCCAATTCATCCTCGCCGTCAAAATAAACATAAGGGCTGACAGAGATAATGGCCTGGCTGTCAAAATTGCGCGCCCGCTCAGGGCCGGGGACGCGATAAACCACAATGCATGGCATTTCATCCTTGCGGAACAAGGCGCAATAGGCTTCACCATGGCGTTCGGAGCGCAAGGGCCCGATATCCATATTGTAAAAGTTCTTCCCTTTTTGCGCATCATCGCGTTCACGGCGTAATGAAATATCGCTGTCCATAAACTCGTAATATTTGGCATAGAACTCGCGCGCGCCGCGCATCGCTTTTTTCTCATCGGCAAATTGACCGAGCCGCGCATAGGGCTGGCGCGCCAGGGATAATTTACTGTCATCGATTTTTTTCGGCTTCGGCACGGCCATGCGTGCAAGCCGGTCATCAATGGCTTTTTCGCGAATAAGGAAGCGCCGTCCCAATTCCAACTTATCATCGGCGCGCAAATCATTACGTACCCGCAAGCGTGGAATATCGGTATCATAAATCTTGGCCAATTTCTCAAGCGTATCGCTTCGCAAAATAATATGTGTCAACGGGCCATTATCGCGCGGGCTGACATAAAACCGCATCGGGTCAGGCAATTGATTTTCGCGCAGCGCATTATTCATCGCCAGAATATCGGCCGTTTGCATGACCAATTTGCGCGCAATGGATGCCATTGTCTCGCCCTTACGACGCGCATAAACCCAACGCCGCTCGCCTCCTGACCAGAATAATTCACCCCCTATGGGCTTGCGCACTTCTTCCAATATATGAATAGTCGGCTGTCTTTGCGGTCGCGACAAAACCAACCCATCGAGACGATATTTACGCGCCGCAAAAGCGGTGAAAAAATCGGGGTCTGAAATCGGCGCCGGAATCACCACTTCCTCTTCGACCAAAGCCTCATCTTCAACGTCAATGCCCAACGCTTCCTGCTCGGCTCGCCTTCCGGCTTCACGCTGCAGTTCCAAAGCGCGGCGTGCCAATTCTTCAGCCTCGCGCTGCAAACGCAGTTTTTCGTCCAGTCTTTTCAAGCCGCGCACAAACGGGTCTTGCGGGTTAGCCGCCGCCACATCTTGCACCGCGGCCAGCTTGCTCGCCGCCGGTTCAGCCACCGGTGTTTCGTCGGCCGCTTCTTGTGCAGCGGCGGCACCGAGCCATGCCGCGAAAAATAGCGGCAGCAGTAAAATCAGTTTGGCAATGTTACTCATCAGGGTTTCGCCTCAGCCGCTTGCTTGCTCGGATCGTCCAATTCAGCGTCATATTTGCGTTTTGTCGGCACCATTAAACTTGCCTTGATGAGCAAATTCATATCGTCTTCTTGCGGCACCATAGTCTCTTTGACAACAGTGGCAATTTTCAATTGATCGACAAAAATTTTCCGAATATCGACGTAGACATCATAGCGCCCGGCAAGGTCAAGCTCGACCAGACTGGCCTCTTGCACGCGATTTCCAATAATCACTTTGCGCTCGCCCAGCACCGACACATTATACCCGCGCAAGTCGATATCATATTTCTGCAGCGCCGCCACATAGCTGTTAAAGAGACGCTCCAAATCTTCATTGGGCATCAGCTTGTCAATGCGCCGCTTGGCATCTTGCTCCAATGCGGAAAGCCGTATTGCCAGCTTATCGGCAATTTTCTTATTCTCGGCCATTTGCGCTTCAAAGCTACGAATTTGGGTCAGTTTGCGGCTATTGTCGGAAATTTGCGGTTGAATAATCGCCAAATTGACGGCCGGCGGCACAGCGGCAACCAGCACTAAAATAATCGCGCGGATGATGGTGAAGGGCAAAAGCGAGGCGCCCGATTGTGCGTCATAAGCCGCCGACGCATTGCGCACGCCAATCAGCTGCTTCACGCCCCCCGCGCCGGCGCGAAAGCGCGACATTAAACCGGAAAGGCGGCCACGCTTTTCGGTTTCATCAAGCTCATGCTCGCCAAACGGGTCATCGCCTAAAGCGGCATCAATCTCGGCATCGGTCAAAGGGGTCAGCGCCTCATCCATAGGCGCGTCAAAGGCTTGCGGTGCATCTTCATCGCCGCCGGCAAACTCGTCGAGCAAATCATCATCGTCAAAGGCGATATTGGCCGCTTGTTTCTCGTTGCGATATTTTTCGGCCACCGCCAGAGCGGCTTTTTCATCAATCATCATGGCATCGCTGCCATCATCAATATGCCCCAATAAATCGACAAAGGCATCGGCCTTGCTGTCGCTATGTGGGGTTAGCAGCACCGGCGCCGCCGCCGTCGGCATTTCCGGCGCATCGGCAGCAAGCGCATCCATAACGCCGTCAAAACCGGCATCAAGAGAGCTACCCAATGGGGCGCCGCTATTTGACAATTGCGCCAATAATTTGCGCGCCTGTGGCGATAGGGTTTTTGTCGCTGCGTGAGCCTGTGGTGTCGCCTCGCTCATTACTGCATCCTCGACAAAGCCAAGCTCATGGAAAAGCGCCAATAATCACCGTCTTTTTCGGTTTCCACTTTCGGGTCGCGGCGCAATAATTTGGCGCTGCGCAAATTGCTTTTCAATTGATTAATGGCGGTGTTTTCCAGCGCCAAGCCGGTCATTGTCACGCCCTCTTTTTCATCAATCTCCAGTCTTTGCAATTCGGCCCCCGGCGGCAATAAGGCAGGCAGTTTTTCCAAAAACACGCCATAGCCGCGGCTCGCCGAGTTGGCGCGAATATTGGTGATTACCGAATTGACCTCGGTCATTTTCTTCTCATTGATTTGCCGCCGCAAAGCCTCAGCACGCGCCGCCCCTTCGGCCGCGCTATATTGCGCTGACGCTTCGCGCGTTTGCAAATAGGCAGGCACCGTATTGACCCCAAGCACGGTGCCGGAAAACAAAATCACCGCCATAATCGCCAGAGACAAAATGCGATTGACCGCCGCCAATTGTCGATTGCGTCGAATGCGCGGCGCGTCTTCCAGGAAATTCATCGAAATCAGACGTCTGGGCAAGTCGATATATGCTTTGCCTTCGACATTCAAACCTTGCGTGGCCAAACCGATAGCGCTGGTAAAAATCGATGGATTGGCGAAGAAATCGACATATTTTTGGTGCTCATTGGGCACATCGACATCTTGCATGGCGTCATAAATATTTACCCGCGCCGTGCCGAGGCGATTATCGAGCAGGAAGTAAAAATTTTCAATCTCGCGATATTCGGAAACCAGAAAAATCTTATCGGGTCGGTTTACATCGTAGGTTTCTGCCAAAAACGAGATGGCCTGTTTGACTTGTTCGCTGACACGAATGGCGACCTCTTCCCAAAAATCGCCTTCGACCTCATCCACGCGCTCCAATTCCATCAGCAAAGCTTCATCAAAATCGGAAATATTGATTTTGTGCATATAAAGCCGGCCTCGGAAATGGGCGATAATTTGATTATTGCCGGGGCATAAATGCAGGACGAAAAACGGCTTGAAACGTTCATCTGTGCTCATGCGGGCATAAATGCCATTGACCAATGAAAACAGCTCATTCTCGACAAAAACCGGCATTAAATTGGCTTCCAGCATGAGCGAGCGATAACGCTCCACCTCGCCGACCGGCAGGCAGGCAATCATCACATCGGTGCGGTTTTCGCCTTCATTGGAATAGAGAATTTGGAAGCGCACCACCTTGCCGATGAGATTGTTGAGCTCGGGGTCAAATTCTTCCCAAAATTCAGGCTCCTCGGATTCTTTAGCCAGTTCATCTTCTTCCATATAAGGCAGTTGCAAAATCCGAACATCGAACAGCGAATGAGGAATTGAAATACCGGCATCAACACCATCAACCCCCGCTTCTTCGGCGGCAGCGGCTATTTGATTGGCCAAATAAGAAAAATTATCCTGCACGGGCGAGCGCCCAATGGCGTTCTCCAATGACCAGCTGACCAAACGGTCCATTTCCCAATCATCGACAGTCGGGTGTAATTGCACGACCGAGACCGCATCAGGATGCAATTTGACCGCAACAATGCGCTCTTGGCGACGCAAAAGCGGCCCGGCAATTTGCACGGCTCCTGATAGAAACGCTTCGGCTCTACTCATACAGTCTACACCCATTTACAGGATGCAAAACCCGAACGGGATTTACGGGCAAGCACCCAGCGGGGAAGTGAATTTCCGAATCACTGCCCATGCCTCTTTTTTACCATAAAAATGCGCGCAAAATTACCACAAGCGGCGCTTTTCCCTCGCCAAGAGCGGCGGCGTGACCTGTCGCCATGGCCATAACCGCATCCTTGCGGGCTTGTCATGGGCCAAATAAGCGCCCTATAGTATCAAGAACCTTGGGGGGTCAATATGAGTGCAATTGAAATCAAGCCGGTTTCCGGCGGTGTCGGGGTCGAACTGGCCAATATTGATATTGGCAAGGGCATTAGCGACGCTGATTTTGAAGCCATTCAGTCCGCTTTTGTTGAGAATGGGCTGGTGTTTTTTCGTGACCAAAACATAAGCCCCGAGCAGCATATTGAATTTGCCGAACGCTGGGGCGAGATTAACGTCAATCGCTTTTTCCCAAAAGTCGATGGATATGAAAAAATCGCCTCCGTGACCAAAGAAAAAGACCAAGCGACCAATATTGGCGGCGGCTGGCATACCGATCACAGCTATGACCAAATTCCTGCCATGGGGTCGATTTTATTGGCGCGCGAAACCCCGCCGGTCGGCGGCGACACGCTGTTTGCCTGCATGTATAAGGCTTATGAGTCATTATCTGCGGGGCTGAAAAAAACATTGGAAGGCATGAATGCGGTGCATTCGAGCCGCCATGTTTTCGGCGATCAATCCGCCTATCGCGCTGAGCTTGACGGGGTTTTGGAAAATGCCGAACAAGCGACGCAAGATGCGGTGCATCCGGTTATCATCACGCATCCCGAAAGCGGCCGCAAAGCGCTTTATGTCAATCCCGCCTTTACCTTACATTTTGAGGGCTGGACGGCGGCCGAAAGCAAGCCACTGCTTGATTATCTGTATCAGCATGCGACGCTGATGGAGCACACGACACGCTTTAAATGGGCCGAAGGCTCCATCGCCATTTGGGACAATCGCTGCACTTGGCACTATGCGCTCAATGATTATCACGGCGCGCGCCGCGAAATGCATCGCATCACGCTGGAAGGCTCGCCGCTCAATTAGGAAAGTAATTCTTCTACTTGGCCGAGGCGTTCTTTGCCGAAAAACATCTCTTCGCCGACAAAAAATGTCGGAATGCCGAAGGCACCGCGTTCAACCGCAGCATTGGTGTTTTCCAATAATTTCGCCTTAATCGCCTCATCACCCATATCGGTCATGATTTTATCGGCATCAAAACCGGCATCGGCCAGCGCTTTGTGCAGCACTTCCGCGTCATCAAGTTTAAGCCCTTGCTCCCACATCGCATCGACCATGGCGTCGATATATTTCATCAAATAGCCATCGCGCTCGGCGACCAGCGCGCCGCGCACCAGCATGAGCGATATGACCGGAAAATGCGGATTCATGTTAAAGCCGGTCAGCTCATGGCGGGTGATGAAACGCTGCATTTCAAGCGCGTCATATTCCGGTTTGTTCTTGATGCCGCCAAAGGCAATCATCGGTGCTTGATTGCCCGTCGCTTTGAAAATACCGCCCAAAAGGCAAGGAATATAATTAAAGCGCGCGCCGGTGCGCGTCTCGATTTCGGGCACGATTTTATGCACCAAATAGGCATTGGGGCTTGCGAAATCGAAAATAAAATCAACTGTTTTGCTCATGGCCTATCTCCTTTGGCGAAAAGGGTAGAGCAAGCTGCCAGCCACGCCAATGGTTTAATTTTCGCGTGACAGCGAATAGCCAGTGCCGCGCACAGTACGAATAATGTCGCGGCGTGCTGCACGGCTTTTACCGCTTTTGTTCAGGGCGCGCCGCAAGCGGCTCATATGCACATCAACCGTGCGGTCTTCGACATAAATGCCATGCCCCCAAACCTTATCGAGCAATTGTTCGCGGCTGAACACGCGCTCCGGGCGCTCCATCAAAACCGATAGCAAACGAAACTCTTTCGGCCCCAAATGAATAGTATCACCATCGCGCTCAACCCGCATGGTGTCAGGGTTGAGCACCAAGCCCTCAAACTCCATCACATCTTGCAAGAGCGACGGGCGGGCCCGACGCAACAAGGCTTTCACGCGTGACACTAATTCGCGCGGCGAAAACGGCTTGGTAATATAATCATCCGCACCGGTATCCAACCCCAAAGCGCGATCACCTTCTTCGCCGCGCGCGCTCAGCATGATGATGGGCAAAAGCCGAGTTCCCGACCGCGCGCGCAATTCGCGACACACATCAATGCCCGAGGCTTCCGGCATCATCCAATCGAGCACCACCAAATCAGGATCAATCTCTTCAATCAATTCAATCGCGGCACGACCATTATCGGCCTGCACGGTTGTAAAACCGGCTTTCTCCAAATTATAACGCAGCAATTCCAACTGTGCCGCTTCATCATCAACAATCAATATGGTCGCCGACATGGGTCTCTTAGTCCTCTATATCTGAGGCTTCGCTAATGGCATTGGCTTTCGGGCGTTCTTCGCTCGGCATTTCGCCATGCACTTGGAAATAAACCTGCTCGGCAACCGCCGTCGTATGGTCGCCAATGCGTTCAATGTTTTTGGCAATAAACAGAAAATGAGAACTGACGCTGGCTTCTTCCGCGCCTTTGGCAATGACGCCCAATAAATCGCCATGCAGGCTGGTATAAAGCTCATCAACTTCTTGGTCGCGCTCCCATACTTCCATCGCCAAATCGGCATTGGCTGTGGCATAGGCATCGAGCGCCTCGCGCAACATACCCTGCACAATATCGGCAATTCGCCCGACAGAAATGGTGTCGCTGCGATTGGTCTCATCAGAAATAATGACCAGACTGCGCTTGGCAATGTTCTTGGCATAATCGCCGACGCGCTCAAGCACGGCAGCGATTTTCACGGCCGATAAAATGCGCCGCAAATCAGTCGCCATGGGCCCACGCGTGGCAATCACCTCAATGGCGCGATCGTTCAAATCTTTTTCCAATTGATCAAGCTCGGCATCATTGCTGACAATGGTTTCAATCGAGGAAGCATTGCGATTTTCCAACGCATCAATGGCGGCGGCGAATTGCTGTTCGGCCAAGCCGCCCAAACGTGCCACCATTTGGTTCAGCTCAGCAAGGTCGCGGTCAAAAGAAGAAACTATATGCTCGTCATTCATTATCCGATTTTCCCTGAAATATAGGCTTCGGTCTGCTTATTCTCCGGATTGGTGAAAATCGCTTGCGTCTGCCCGTGCTCGACCAAATCGCCGAGGTGAAAATATGCGGTGCGCTGCGAAATGCGCGCCGCCTGCTGCATGGAATGGGTGACAATCACAATCGTGTAATCGCGCCGCAATTCCTCCATAAGTTCTTCAATAACCGCCGTGGCAATCGGGTCAAGCGCCGAGCACGGCTCATCCATAAGCACAATATCGGGGCTGACGGCAATGGCACGCGCAATGCATAAGCGCTGCTGCTGACCACCCGACAGGCTGGTGCCCGAAGCGCTCAACCGGTCTTTCACCTCATCCCACAGACCGGCCCGCTTCAGGCTGACCTCGACCATATGGTCAAGCTCGCTGCGGCTTGGCGCCATGCCGTGAATGCGCGGACCATAGGCGACATTGTCATAAATCGATTTCGGAAACGGATTGGGTTTTTGAAACACCATGCCGACACGGGCGCGCAATTCAACGACATCAACGGCATCGGAATAAATATTCTGTTCATCAATACTCACCGTGCCGCCGACACGGCAGCCGTCAATCACATCATTCATGCGGTTGATGCAGCGCAAGAAAGTTGACTTACCACAGCCTGACGGGCCGATAAGCGCGGTCACTTCATTGGCATTGAGATCAAGGTCAATGCCATGCAAAGCGCGCGCCTCGCCGTAATGTACGGTCACATTGCGTGCTTTGATTTTTACTTTTTGGCTTTCATTCATCTTCATTTTACCATCGCTTCTCAAATCGTCTGCGGAAATAAATGGCCGCCGCATTGACCACCAAAAGCAGCGTCAACAATACCACAATTCCGGCACTGGTGCGGGCCACAAAGGCGCGTTCGGGATTATTGGCCCACATATAGATTTGTGCCGGCAAGACGGTCGCTTTGGCCGTCACTTCGGTCGGCACGTCAACTATAAAGGCCATCATGCCAATCATCAAAAGCGGCGCGGTTTCACCTGCCGCCTGCGCCAGACCGATAATTGTGCCGGTCAGAATACCCGGCATGGCGAGCGGCAAGACGTGATGCATAATGACCTGTGTGCGCGACGCGCCAACCCCCAAAGCCGCTTCGCGAATGGAGGGCGGAATGGCGGCGAAAGCGGCGCGCGTCGGAATAATGATGCGCGGCAGAGTCATCAACGCCAAAACCAAACCACCCACCAAGGGCGCCGAGCGCGGCAAATGAAAGAAATTGATGAACACGGCCAACCCCAAAAGCCCGTAAACAATGGACGGCACGGCAGCAAGATTATTGATATTGACTTCAATCAAAGCGGTATAACGGTTTTTCGGTGCCACTTCTTCGAGATAAATCGCCGCCAAGACACCAAGCGGAAAACTGACAATCAGCGTTACCAATAAAGTCCAAAGCGAGCCGGCAAGCGCGCCCTTAATGCCTGCCATTTCCGGCTCGCGGCTGTCGCCATTGGTGAACAGCGCAAAGGCAAATTTACGCTCAATGCGATTTTCCTCGGCCAGCTTATCGACAAAAGCCAAATCGCGGTCAGACACTATGCGGTCGCTTTCAGGCAAATTGCGATCAATCAAGCCCTTCAACATTAAATCAATATCATCCGATAGCGGCACATAAAGGCTGATTTGCGTACCAATAAGGCGCGGATCATTTTTGACGCGCGCTTCGACCGCATCCGATGCGCCGATGGAAAGAATTTTATAGAGCGCCCGCTTGTCACGCCGCCCCGTCACTTGCGGAAAATGATCGCGCAGGGCAGCGCGCACCAGACCCAAATAATTACCCTCTTCCGGCGTATCGGTGGCGACATAGTCTTCAGATATATTGATATCGAGGCGCACATGGTGATGCGAAAAAGCCGGCAAGGAGGAATAGATAATCGAGCTCAGCAAAAACACCAAAATCAACCCGGCCGTGATAATGGCCGCCATGCCATAGGCGCGGAAACGCTTTTCGGCTTGATAGCGTTTTTTCAGCCGCGCGGCGCGGAAATCAGGGTCCGAATAATCAGTCATATTGTTCCTTAAAGCGGTTGACGACGTAAAGCGCCAACACATTGAGCAAAAGCGTAATGAAGAACAAAACCAAGCCGAGGGCGAAAGCGGCCAATGTTTTGGCGCTGTCAAATTCTTGGTCACCAACCAGAAGCATGACGATTTGCACTGTCACTGTGGTCACGCTTTCAAACGGATTGGCGGTCAAATTGGCTGCCACACCGGCCGCCATGACGACAATCATGGTCTCGCCAATGGCCCGCGACATGGCCAGCAATATGGCGCTGACAATGCCCGGCAAAGCAGCCGGAAGCACGACTTGGCGAATGGTTTCAGACTGTGTCGCCCCGAGCGCGGCCGCGCCATCGCGCAGGGTTTGCGGGACGGCGTTGATGACGTCATCGGACAGCGATGAAATAAACGGAATAATCATAATCCCCATCACCAAACCGGCCGCCAGCGCGCTTTCCGATGATAATGTGAGGCCAATCTCAGCCCCGCTATCGCGCAAAAACGGGGCTACCATGAGGGCGGCGAAAAAGCCGTAAACCACGGTGGGAATACCGGCCAGAATTTCAATGCCCGGCTTGGCAATGCCGCGCAATTTCGGGTTGGCATATTCCGACAAATAAACCGCCGACATGAGGCCAATAGGCACGGCCACCAGCATGGCGATAAAGGTAATCATCATTGTGCCGGCAAAAAGCGGTATCGCGCCAAAAGAACCTGAACCGCCGACTTGGTCTTCGCGAATGGCGATTTGCGGCGACCAGCTCAGCCCGAACAAAAACTCCATAACCGGCACTGTGTCGAAAAAACGCAAAGTCTCGAAAATCAGCGACAGCACAATGCCTATGGTCGTCAAAATGGCAATCGCCGAGGCGACAATCATGACAATTTCAAAGACCCGCTCAACGGCCGGACGCGCGGTAAAACGCGGCGCCAAAAGACGCAAGCCCAGCGCCGCACCACATAGGCCCAACAGCAAAACGACAAAGCTGCGTGCCGTGGCGGAATTATCGACCAGCGCGGCAAA
>RFZE01000201.1 GCA_009920875.1 Alphaproteobacteria bacterium
TATAGGGGTTTTGGCGCACCCTGCCAAGCAGCGGGCAAGTGGCAAGCCGTCGCATGGATGCGGCTAGGGGACAAGCCAGCTTTGTGTATCGTGTTCAAAATCAAACAAAGCACGGCGATGGCCGCGCGCGGCCAGATAGAGCCATTCCATTTGCAAGACATGCGCCGCCACCGGCACAAAATACGCCTCGCCATCATCTGTTAGCGCGGCATTGAAAGTGACCTCATAAGGGTCAGAAATCTGGCTGCCGGGGCTTTGCGTCACTTGATAGCATTCGCGGCTCATCGGCCGCGTTGCTTCCCATGCTGCGTCAAAAGCGGCGCCTGACAGCATTTCCAGCCGCACGGCGAGGCGCAATTGTATTTTCGCACCGGCATCATAAAAATGCATGGCGGCCAGTGGGTTTTTTTGCAATTCAGTGATTTTGCTCGAGCGTGTATCCGTGTGGAAACGCAGCGTTTTTTCTGCCGTGGCGCAACCGCGCAGCACCACAGTGCGCATGGTCGGGCTGCCATTGGCCGAAATGGTGGCAATGCTGGGCGTGTGAAAAGCGCTTTTGCGGTCTTTCACCCCGCGCTCCAGCATCGACCAGCCATAAGCGCAACTGGCGGTCAAGTCATCATAGCAGGCCAAAAGCGGCGCGCCGCCCGTGCTCTTATCGGTCGGCTTGCGGTCAAATTTAGTATCACTCATGATGTTGATATAGCGCGGCTGGCGCAGCAGACAAAATATCCATTCATGCATTTTGCCCCATTGGCACTGGCCTTTTATCCCGCAAGGGCGCAGAATCGGTAAAACGAATCACAAAACCGAATTATCAAGGGGAGATACCTCATGCGCATATTTCGTTTGGCAGTTTTGCTTGTTCTTATGCCTTTTGCTGCGGCGCAGGCGCAAAATTATATCGGCATTAGCGGCGGCTTGATGAGCTATTCCTCCGGCACGACGGAAATGGACAGCCAAGGCTTTACGGTTGTCGCCGGAGGTCAATTTGACCCGCTTATCGCGATAGAATTTTCCTACACATCGCATGCCAGTGTTGAAGTTGGCGCGAATGATTATAAAGCCAGCGTGATGGCGCTGTCGGGCATATTGCGCTCTCCCGGTGAGGGCTTTGAGCCATTTTTACGCCTCGGTCTGGCGCGCGGCGATTCCGATATTAGCGACGCGTCGATGAACGGTAAGGAAGACGGCATTATTTTCGGCCTCGGCGCCGATTTCAGCCTTAATTATAATTCCTCTTTGCGCTTTGAATATGTCGAAACCGATTTGGACGGGGCGGAAAGCGATCGGCTGAGCTTCGGCACCATATATCGTTTCTGAACCAACGGTTTTCATGATCCCGGGAGGATTTGAACCTCCGACCCCCGGATTAGGAATCCGGTGCTCTATCCTGCTGAGCTACGGGACCATGGGCTGAAAATAGCGGCGTCATATCCATTCGTCCAGCATCCACTTGACCTGATGGCGGGAAACGGGTCACCTATGCATATGAAACGGCGCTTCCGACATATTTTAAGGGCGACCCATGCACTGGCGCTTATGCTGCCATTGGCAGCGTGTGGCGGGGTGACACTGATGAGCGAAGCCGATGAAGCGAAAATCGGCGCGCAGCAACACCCCAATATCATCCGCGAATATGGTGGTGTCTATGAAAATGCCAAGCTCACCGCTTATGTCGAAGCGGTGATGGCGCGCATCGGTCAATTTTCCGACCGCCCCGATATTGATTATCGCATCACCATTCTCGACACGCCTGTGGTCAATGCTTTCGCCTTGCCCGGCGGCTATACTTATGTGACGCGGGGGCTCTTGGCCTTGGCCGATAATGAAGCCGAATTGGCCGGTGTTATCGGCCATGAAATCGCTCATGTTACGGCGCGCCATGGTGCGCGCCGCCATACGGCGGCCGTCGGCACGGCCGTGGTGGCCGGTGTTTTGGGGGCGGTG
>RFZE01000202.1 GCA_009920875.1 Alphaproteobacteria bacterium
ATTATCGGCATTGTCGGGCTTGGATATGTCGGGCTGCCGCTGGCGCGCGCTTTCTGCCATCAAAATATTCATGTCGTCGGTTTTGATATTGATCAAGAAAAAATTAACACAATTGAGAAGAACCAATCGTACATCAAGCATATTGCTGACGACGCGATTAGAGAGATGCGCGCCGATGGGCTGTTTAATGTAACAACCGATTTTGCCAAAATTGCCGATGTCGACGTCATTATTATTTGCGTGCCGACGCCTTTGTCGAAGCACCGCGAGCCGGATTTGGGGCCGGTTCTCAATACCGGCCGCTCCATTGCGCCCCACCTTCAAAAGGGCCAATTGGTTATTTTGGAATCGAGCACTTATCCGGGCACGACGGATACGGAATTGGCCAGCGTGCTGGCGCAGTCCGGTTTGAAAAAGGATGAGGATTTCTACCTCGCTTACTCGCCCGAGCGCGAGGATCCGGGCAATGAGACTTTTTCCACCTCGACCATACCGAAAATTGTCGGTGCCGATACGCCGCTCTCTCGTGACATGGTTGCCGCGGTTTATGAGGACGTTATTTCCGAGGTCGTGTCGGTTGCCTCGTCGCGAACGGCGGAGGCGATTAAGCTGACCGAGAATATTTTCCGGTCGGTCAATATCGCTCTGGTTAATGAGTTAAAAGTCATTTTTGACGCGATGGATATTGATGTCTGGGATGTCATTGACGGTGCCGCGACCAAACCGTTCGGCTTTATGCCTTTTTATCCGGGGCCTGGTCTGGGTGGGCACTGCATCCCGATTGACCCGTTTTATCTAACCTACAAGGCGCGCGAATATGATGTGCCGACGCGCTTCATCGAATTGGCCGGTGAGATTAACACCAAAATGCCTCATCTAGTGGTGGCCAAAACCGGAAAGGCCCTGAGTCTGGTATCGCAAAAAGCGCTTAATGGTTCGAGCATTCTTATCATCGGCATGGCCTATAAAAAGAATGTGGATGATATGCGTGAAAGCCCGTCTCTCGTATTGACCGAATTATTAGAGGCCGAGGGCGCTAAGGTGGCTTATCACGATCCCTATGTGACGGTCATCCCGCCTACCCGGCAGCATGATGATTTGGCCGGGCGCGAGAGCCTTGAGTTGACGCCCGAAACAATCTCGCAAGCGGATGCCGTGTTAATCAGCACCAATCATGACGATCTGGATTATCAAATGCTTGCCGATAACTCTACACTGATTATCGATACGCGCAATGCGATGAAAGACTTCCCTGGAAAAGCCATAGTGGTGAAGGCTTAGGCGTGAGGATTGGCGCCGTTGGGCACTAACTCTCAAATGCGAATGTTTGCGTAATGGTTGAATAACATCTCAATTTGAATAATAACGTGTCATGAAGAAACCTCTTCTAATAGTTCCGCGAAACCTTATCCGGGCCATACAATTGCTCGCATTTGCTCTTACTGCGTCCCTGCCGTTCGACAATGCACTGTTCCACTTTTTTTCTTTGCTTCTGCTGCTCGCGTTTTGCGCAAGTTTGCGGTGGATAGGCATGGAAGGGGTGAAGTCGGCTATTGATGACGCCAAATGGGTGCATGTGTCCTTCGCGGCCATTTGGGCCATCATGCTGATATCAAATGCGATAAATGCTCAATCCGACGAGGCTTGGCGGACAATGTATCAGTTCGGGCCACGTTATTGGTTGCTTTTTGCCGTTTTCAGCTGCTTGCTTGGCTGGCGCATTATTTCTGAGAAAACACTTTTTGTGGCGGCAATCGCGGCTCTCTCCCTTCATTTCATTCCATACATCCCGGACATGTTAGATCTGAGTATCTTTGATTCGCGCTTTAACGGCATGGATCGCAATCCAAATACGGCCGGCTTCAAAGCTGCTGGGCTGGCCATGCTCAGC
>RFZE01000203.1 GCA_009920875.1 Alphaproteobacteria bacterium
GCCAATTATGAACTTATTATCTCTAAGGACAATATGCAGGCGTATAGCCAGCACATAGGCTTTCAAGATGACGAAAAGCAACGTCATATGCTTTTTGATCTCCATAAGCTTTGGCAAGAGAAAATGAAATGTGAACCGCGTCATTTGGCAACAGGCCTTCATCCGCGGCCAACCGATCCATGAGCGCGATTTCATCGGGCAGAAATTTATACGTCTTCAGATTTGCCAGACTATAATAACCGTCACCATGATCTTGCTTGGCCTCGATAGCTTTACGATAGGCCTCAACCGCCTCGTCTTCACGCCCCAATGTTTTCAACGCATGGCCTTTTGAAGTCCATGTTCCGGCGTCTTTCGGCACTCGTTCCAAGACCCTGTCAAACAGCTCAAGCGCTTCGTCATAACGCCCCGCTTGCATCATATTGACCGCATGAACCGATAAATGGGTGACCCGCTCAGGCGCGTGCGCCACCAAATAGGCGGACTCGGCCTCGGCCTGCTCAAACTTTTGGCGGTTTTTCAGCACCTCAATATATTCGAGCCTTATATCGTGCAGATGCGGATGAAACTCCAAAATCGATTCGAGCAGAAATTCCGATTGATCATTCTCCCCATGCCGCAACGCCAATTGCGCCAAAATTCGCATGCCTTCAACATGGTGTTTGTGTTTGTTTAAAAATGCGCGGCACATTTCTTCAGCTTGCGCCAACCGCCCTTCATACATATGGTTCATCGCCGCTTGCAGGGCTTTGGGTTGGGCGGCAACGCTTTTGCCATTAGCCAGAGCCATCTCAGCCGCAGCATTCATATTTTTAGCGGCTAATAAACGCGCTTGCGCTTTCCAACTGGCCAGCAGGGTCGGGTTTTTCTGACAGGCGAATTGATAAGCGCGCAACGCCTTATCAGGGTCGGATTGGGCATATAAATGCCCCTCTTCCTGAAACACCCGACCAAATTCGGGCATAATGGTCTTCATATGGGCAATATGGTGCGCCGCTTTTTCCGATTGGTGCATATAGCGCGCGCAAACGGCCGCCATATAATGTGCGTCAAAAAGGTCAGGTGAGTGACTCAAGACGTCATCAATGGTGACCGCAGCCGACTCAAAACGCTCTTTTTCAATGTCTGCCTGAGCAGATTTTAGAGCGTCTTGGTGGCTAGAATTCGCGGCCAAATCGAACACCCACTGTCAGCGGTCGGATAACCGTGACGCGATCAACATCATTGACGAAATTATTGGCAATCTCGGCACGTTCATCGGTTAGATTATCAACATAAAGATCGAGCGACCAATCGTCTTTCGATAGCCCCGTGGACACATTGATAACGGTCGAACTGTCAATATCACCGGCGTTCATTTCGATAATGTCGCTGCGCGATTTACCGGTATGGGTAATTTGACCATAAACATGAGCCATCGACCCGCCTTCGACAAACCACTCATAACGGGCCGAGAAATTGCCTGAGAATTCAGGTGCAAAGGCAAGCTCTTTACCCTCTTCCACATCATTCGTCGGGATGAGTACATCGGTTATCTCACTATCGAGGAAGGAGAAGGCACCGGCAATCTGCAACCCTTCAATACTTGGCACGGCATAGATAAAGTCGCCTTCAATGCCGGTAATTTCAGCATTGGCCGCATTATCGGAGAAGAAAAGATTGACGATAGACGGGTCAAAAATCGTGGTTTGCAGATTTTCAATCTCGACGAAAAATGCGTTACCGTTGAAGCGCAATTGGCCGCCCATCAGAGTGGTTTTCCAACCGAGTTCGTAATTATTGACTTCGTCGGTCTGTAACTCAAACGGCACGGTGTAATTATCGGTCGCTTTATAAGCCCCACCCGGACGGTTGAGCAGGCCCGGACGGAAGCCTTCCGAATAGGTCGCA
>RFZE01000204.1 GCA_009920875.1 Alphaproteobacteria bacterium
ATCCGGCATCTAACGTGATACCCGAACAGGCAACGGGCCAGTTTAATATCCGCTTTAATACCACCCATTCGGTAGATAGCCTGAAAACCATGCTGACAGCGCATTTTGACCAGATTGCAGCGCGTCAAGATGTGCGTTACGAAATCTCTTTTGCGTCTAATGCATCGCCTTTTGTTACGCCATCGGGTGCGCTTACAAAAATGATGGCGGAGGTGATTCGTACCCATACTGGCAGGACACCTGATTTATCGACCACCGGCGGCACCTCTGATGCGCGCTTTATCTGCCAGCTTTGTGATGTGGCAGAGTTTGGGCTGGTCGGCAAAACCATGCACAAAGTCGATGAGCATGTGCCGGTCGATGATATTCGTCAGCTTGCCAAAATTTACGAAAAATTGCTGGCCGGTTATTTCGCCTGAGCCGCTTCCGGCGCGGCCAAAAGCGCGTCTGGATAATCCACCTGCATGAAAGTCAGCCCGCAAGCCGGCGCGACAGGCGGGCATTGCGCGCGGTCGCAGGCGGCCAAAGCGGCACGCGCATCATCCGGCGTCCATTTGCCTTCGCCGACATGTTTCAACGCGCCGGCCAAAGAGCGCACTTGATTGTGCAAAAACGACCGGGCGCTGGCGGTGATGATGAACTCATCCCCCGGCGCATCAATGCGCAGACTGTCCAGCGTTTTGACCGGCGATTTGGCTTGGCACTGCACCGAGCGAAAACTGGTAAAATCATGCTTGCCGATAAAATGGCCGGCCGCTTCTTGCATCGGTTGCAGCGCCAATTTTTGCGGCACGAACCAAACCCGCTCGCGATCCAAAGCGGGCACGGCGCGGCGACATAAAATGCGATATTGATAATGCCGCGCCACGGCTGAAAACCGGGCATCGAAATCATCGCGCGCATAGGCGGCCCCAATCACCGCCACGGGCTGCGGCTTTAAGTGATAGTTCAATCCGGCCATCAGCTTGTCGGGGGTTGGCGCGCTTTCAAGGTCGAGATGCGCCACTTGCCCGCGCGCATGCACGCCGGTATCGGTGCGCCCGGCACCGAAAGCCGTTGTCGTCTCGCCGCAAAACCCTTTGACCGCAGCGGCCAATGCATCTTGCACGGCGCCGCCTTCGCGCTGGCTTTGCCAACCGCAAAACGGTGTGCCGTCATATTCTATGGTCAAGCGGTAGCGCATTAATCCAATGTCTCGCCCGCTATGAGGCCGCGCCCGCGCAGCCATTCATCGCCACTCATGGCTGCTTTTCCGGCCGGTTGCACGCGCACAAGCTGCAACGCATCTTGCCCGCAAAACACTATCGCGCCGTCATCGGCAAGCTGAGCCACCGTGCCTTGTTGCTCGACCGCTTTGGCGGCCAGCACTTTTATCCGTTTGCCATTGGCCTCAAACCACGCGCCGGGAAATGGCGACAGGCCGCGAATATGCGCGTCCAATTCTTTCGCCGGTCGCGAGAAATCGAGCCGCGCTTCCGCCTTGTCAATCTTCTCGGCATAAGTAATGCCGTTTGTCGCTTGCGGCACAGGCGTCAATGTTTCTGCCGCCAAAGCTTCGGCAATGGCTGCGCCGCCCAATTGCGCCAGCTTGTCATGCAGGCTTTGCGCCGTGTCATCATCGGCAATGGCCAGAGGTTTTTCCAGCAGCACATCGCCCGTGTCCAATCCCGCTTGCATTTGCATGACGGCCACACCGGTCTCACTGTCACCGGCCATAATGGCGCGTTGTATCGGGGCGGCGCCGCGCCAGCGCGGCAAAAGCGAAGCGTGAATGTTCCAGCATCCCAGCGGCGGCACATTGAGCCAGTCTTGCGGCAAAATCATGCCATAGGCGGCGACAATGGCGAGCTCGGGCGCCAGCGCGCGAAAGCGCGCCAATTCGTCTTCATC
>RFZE01000205.1 GCA_009920875.1 Alphaproteobacteria bacterium
TGCCTGCTTATTACATTATCGCACCTGCTGAAGCCTCGTCCAATTTGGCGCGCTATGATGGCGTGCGTTATGGGGCGCGGCAAAACGGCGTCGATATTGATGATATGTATGCGCAAACCCGCGCCGCCGGTTTTGGCGATGAGGTGAAGCGCCGCGTGATGATCGGCACTTATGCTTTGTCGGCCGGTTATTATGACGCTTATTACGTCAAAGCCTTGCAAGTGCGCCGCTTGATTGCCGAGGATTTCACCAAAGCATATGAAAAATGCGATGTGCTGCTGACCCCGACAACGCCGTCGGCGGCGTTCCCGATTGGCAAGAATGTCGAAGATCCGCTTGAGATGTATTTGAACGATGTGTTCACCGTCACCGTGAATCTTGCCGGACTGCCGGGCATTTCCGTACCGGCCGGTCTGGATTCTGACGGCTTGCCGCTGGGCTTGCAGCTTATCGGCAAGGCGTTTGGCGAAGAAGAATTGCTGCGTACGGCCGGTGTGCTGGAAGAAGCGGCAGGGTTTGACGCGCAACCGCAAGATTGGTGGAGTGCTTAAATGGCTGAAACAAACAATCTCATTGCAGGCGCAACAGGCGATTGGGAAATCGTGCTGGGGCTTGAAGTGCACGCGCAAGTGGCTTCAACCGCCAAATTATTTTCCGGCGCGGCGACCGAATTTGGTGCCGAGCCGAACAGCCAAGTGTCGCTGGTTGATGCGGCCATGCCCGGCATGTTGCCGGTGATTAATTGGTTTTGCGTCGAGCAAGCCGTGCGCACGGGGCTTGGGCTGAAAGCACAGATAAATAATTATTCGGTGTTTGACCGCAAAAACTATTTCTATCCCGACCTGCCGCAGGGCTATCAGATTTCACAATTCCAGCAGCCGATTGTCGGCGAAGGTGCAATTGAAATTGACCTCGATGACGGCGTGGTGAAAAAAATTGGCATTGAGCGCCTGCATCTTGAGCAAGATGCCGGTAAGTCATTGCACGACCAGCATCCGGATAGGAGCTTTGTTGATTTGAACCGCTCCGGCGTGGCGCTGATGGAAATTGTTTCGCATCCCGATATGCGTTCAGCCGCTGAAGCGCAAGCCTATGTCAAAAAACTGCGCGCCATTTTGCGTTATCTCGGCACATGCGATGGCAATATGGAGCAAGGCAGTCTGCGCGCTGATGTGAACGTTTCCGTGCGTAAGCCGGGCGATGAATTGGGCACGCGGTGCGAGATTAAAAACGTCAACTCCATTCGGTTTATCGGCCAAGCCATTGAGTTCGAGGCGCGCCGTCAAATTGATTTGATCGAAGATGGCGGCACGGTGGAGCAGCAAACCCGCTTGTTCGACCCGAAGACGGGCGAGACCCGCGCCATGCGCTCTAAGGAAGAAGCGCATGATTATCGCTATTTCCCTGACCCTGATTTGCTGCCGCTCGAATTCAGCCAAGATTTTGTTGATGAGATTGCCGAAAGTTTGCCGGAACTGCCGGACGACAAGAAAGCGCGCTTCATCAATGATTATGGCCTGACACCTTATGATGCCGGTGTGTTGGTCGGTGAGGCAGAGAATGCCGCTTTCTTTGAAGCAGCTGCCGAAGGGCGCGATGCCAAAGCGGTCGCCAATATGGTCATCGGTTCGGTTTTTGCCGGTCTGAATAAGGCCGATCTCGCGATAGCCGACAGCCCTGTCACGGCGGCGCAAGTCGGCCAGTTGGTTGATTTGATAGCCGATGACACGGTCTCTGGCCGCACAGCCAAGGAAGTGTTCGAACTGATGTTTGAAGAAGGCCCTGAGCAAGGCAAAGACCCGG
>RFZE01000206.1 GCA_009920875.1 Alphaproteobacteria bacterium
GTATTTTCAATCAGCAATGAAATCGGCGTGCCGGTAGTCACCTGCGCGCCGGTATCCGGGTCTTCAAACACGCCGGAGAGAATTTTCACGGCATCGGCTTCGCGCCTTTGCGTGGTGAATTTATTTTGCCCGGGCTTTCTTTTATCGAGCCAATGCTGAATATCGGCCTCGGTCAAAGGCAGGCGTGCAGGGGCGCCGTCAACCACGCAGCCTAAAGCGGCCCCGTGGCTTTCGCCCCAAGTGGTCACGCGAAACAAATGACCGAAACTATTATGCGACATCAGCCATCCTCGCTTTGCGCCGCTTTCAAATCGTCAAAAGCGGCCATGCCGATGGTGTTATAGCCGACATCGACATAGTGAATTTCACCCGACACCCCGGCTGACATATCGGACAGCAAATAAACCGCCGATTGGCCGACCTGTTCTTTGGTGACATTGCGGCGCATCGGCGCATTGGCTTCGTTCCATTTCAGCATTTCGCGGAAATCGCCAATACCGGCGGCCGCCAAAGTGCGAATGGGCCCGGCTGAAATGGAATTGACGCGAATGCCCTTGGGCCCCAAATCGCTGGCCAAATAGCGCACGGAAGCCTCCAGCGCCGCTTTGGCAACGCCCATGACATTGTAATGCGGAATGACTTTGGCGGCGCCGTAATAAGAAAGCGTAATCATCGAGCCGCCTTCTTCCATCAGCTTTTCCGCCCGTTGTGCCACTGCGGTGAAGCTGTAGCAGCTAATGTTCAGCGCTTTGTCAAAGGCTGCAGCCGAGGTGTCGACATAACGCCCCATCAGTTCTTCTTTACCGGCAAAGGCAATGGCGTGGACGACGAAGTCCAGCTTGCCCCATTTGGCTTCGAGTTTTTCAAACAAAGCGTCCATGCTGGCTTCATCGGTGACGTCACACGGTTCAACAAAATCCGAACCGACGCTTTCAGCCAATGGGGCCACGCGCTTCAGCAGCATTTCGCCCTGATAGGTGAAAGCAAGTTCCGCACCGGCATCGGCGCAAGCTTGCGCAATGCCCCAAGCGATGGAGTTTTTATTGGCGACCCCCATTATCAGGCCGCGTTTTCCCTGCATAATCTTTTGGCTCATAATGCCCTCAATTCAATCGCTGTTTCAGCTTCACCTATATAAACTGCGCCGCGCAAAAAGCCTAGCGGCTATGGAATTCAAAGTTTTGCGTCTTGATGGCGAGCAATTGCCGGGCGGGCGGATAGCCTTGTGCGGCGGCTTTTTCCAGCCAATACATGGCTTTTTCACTGTCGCGCGCAATCAATGCGCCGGAAAAATACATTTGCGCCAAATTGGTCTGCGATGGGGCATGGCCAAGCTTGGCGGCTTTTTCGTAATAGCAGCGCGCTTTTTTGCCGTTTTTGGCCACACCTTGCCCGAGCCGATAGAGATGACCGAGATTGCGCAGCGCGGCGAGGTCGTAATTATCGGCCAAAGGCTGCCAAAGCATACGCGCGGCCTCATAATCGCCTGCTTCATAGGCTTTGACGCCGCGCTCAAAGTCGTTTTTGAAACGCGCCGTATCGGGCGGGGCGGCGCAAGCGGCCAAAAGCAGCATGGCAACAGTCAATAATTTGCAAGCGGGGCGCATGCCCTTATATATAGCGGAAAGGGCCGATAAAGGAACTTAAGGAAAATTGATGAGCTTATTTGTCGATATACCGAGCGACCCGATTGCCGCTTTTGACGATTGGTTGCAAGAGGCCGCCAAAAGCGAGCCGAACGACCCCAATGCGATGGCGCTGGCTACGGTCGGCGCGGATGGCATGCCCAATGCGCGCATGG
>RFZE01000207.1 GCA_009920875.1 Alphaproteobacteria bacterium
CGGCACGCACTTCTTTCTCGAGGCTTTCTTGGGCGCGGGCGATTTTTTCTTCCGCCTGTTTGCTACGCCGCTCCATCGCCGCTTTCATGGCATTGCGCGCGTCGGCAGCGGTTTTTTCGGCCATATTTTTAGCTTCGGCGATTATTTTCTCAGCCTGCGCTTCGGCCTGTTTGCGTTGCTCTTCATAATCGGCCAGCACTTTCTCCGCCTCGGCACGCAGCGCTTTGGCGTCGTCAAGCTCTCTGGCAATTTCAGCCGATTTCTCGTCCAAAGCCTGCATCAATTTACTCGGCAGCTTTAGATAAATAAAGGCACCGATGACGGTGAAGAAAGAGACCGCAACAAAAAAGCTTTCATCAAACATTATGTTTACTCCGCAGCCACGCTATCGAGCGCTTTGGCAACATCGCCGTCAGAGGCCTTATCCGAACCAATGGCTTCGATAACATCGTCAACCAAAGCGGCGGCGGCATCTTTCAAACCGGCCATCGCCGCATCGCGCGATTTCATCAAAGCGGCATCGGCAGCAGCAGCCTGTTCGGCCAATTTGGTATCAAGCTCGGCTTTTTGACGGTCGGTTTCGGCCTGCACGTCGGCACGCATTTCTTGTGCCAAAACCAAAGCGCGCGAGCGCGCCTCGGCCAGTGCATCTTCATAGGCTTTCAAGGCAGCTTCCGCCTGAACACGCAAATTTTCCGCTTCTGCCAAATTGCCTTCCAACGTCTCAGCGCGCGCCGCCAATGTTTTGGCAATGCGCGGAATGACGATGAAACTCAAGACCAGATAAAGCGCACCGAAACACACCAGCAGCCAAAAAAGCTGCGAGCCGAATGTGCTGGGGTCTAGCTGTGGCATGAGCGGTCTCCTTCAACAGCCGAATAGTGCCTATTGATTGTGTCTAATTTGGATTAGACAACAAACAGCAGGATAAGCGCGATAATCAGACCAAAAAGACCGGTCGCTTCGGCCAAAGCAAAGCCCAACAGCAAGTTCGGGAATTGGCTTTGTGCCGCGCTCGGATTGCGCAATGCGCCTGACAAGAAATTACCGAAAATCGTTCCGATGCCGATACCGGCTCCGGCCAAAGCGATACACGCAATACCGGCACCAATATATTTGCCTACTTCTGCTTCCATGGTTTCAACCTCCAAAATGCCCGTGGGCGGTTAGTTATAAAATAGGGTTAATCTAATGATCCATATGGATGGCTTCGTTCAGGTAAATGCAGGTCAATATGGTGAACACATAGGCCTGCAAGCCCGCAATCAGCAATTCCAGACCGGTGAGCGCAACCATGAGCGCGAAAGGCGCAATGGCCAGCGGCACCAGACCGGCCGAGCTCAGGCCGACCACGAAACCACCGAAAATTTTCAACATTGTGTGTCCGGCCATCATATTGCCGAACAAACGCACCGACAGGCTGACCGGACGGGTGAGATAAGAAATCACCTCAATCAGCACTAAAAGCGGCACCATTACGACCGGAATGCCTGACGGCACGAATAATTTCAAAAAGCCGATACCGTGACGGATAAAGCCGACCGCCGTGACCATGCAAAAGACAACTGCTGCCAGTGCAAAAGTAACGATAAGGTGGCTCGTCACGGTGAAGCTATAGGGCAGCATGCCGAGCATGTTGCAAAACAAAATGAACATGAAAAGCGAGAAAATGAAGGGGAAGAAGCGCATGCCCTCTGTGCCGACATTTTCCTTAATCATATTGGCGACAAAGCCGTAAGCCATTTCGCCCATCAGCTGCAAACGCCCGGGCACCAATGCGGTGCGGCTCGACGCCATTAG
>RFZE01000208.1 GCA_009920875.1 Alphaproteobacteria bacterium
AATCCGGCGACCCTGTCATCAACCTCGCCCAGCGCCGAGAGAAACAAAACCGGTGTGGTATCGCCCGCTTGGCGCAGGTTTTCGACAAGCTGCGTGCCGCTTAATTCGGGCAACATGCGGTCAACCACCAGCACATCAAAGCCGCCTTTTTGCGCCAATGCCAAGCCATCCGCCCCATTGGCGGCATGCTCAATCACCATCCCCTCGGCGCGAAAGCGGTCGCACAGCAAAGCGGCCGCTTTGGCGTCATCTTCTATCAGCAAAAGGCGCAAGGACTGTCCCATGCGCCGAGACTAGCTTTTATTGCAGAGGGGTTGAAGTGTTTTGACGCGCTGATTTACCGACCAGACGCCATGCCATTACCACGCCGAAAAGCAGGATTAGGAGCGGCATGGCCCACAGCGCCAAAGTATGCGGCGCGACAGGTGGGCGAAACAGCGCGAACTCGCCATAACGTTCGACCACGGCAGCGCGAATGGCGGCATCGCTATCGCCGGCTAGCAGGCGCGCGCGCACAAATTGTCGTAAATCTTTCGCCAAGGGGGCATCGCTATCGTCAATCGATTGATTTTGACAGACCATGCACCGCAATTCTTGACTGAGGGCACGGGCGCGCGTTTCAAGCGCCGCATCGGCCAATGCTTCGCCGGGGTCGAGCGCCTGCGCCGGTGTCAGCACGAGGGCGAATAATATGAGCAGACGCGCCATCACATTTGTCGCCGCAGCCGTGTCGCCAAAGCAAAACTGCCACCCAATGCCATCAGCACCGCGCCGAGCCAAATTAAGGCGACATAGGGGTGATACCAAATGCGCAACACGCGCTTATCGCCGCTCGCTTCGCCGACCACGGCATAAAGATGACCGATCAAATCAGTGGTGATGGCTGCTTCCGTCGTTTGCGATCTTTCGGCCTCATAAAAACGCCGTTCAGGATAAAGATGCGCGCCCTGATGCGGGCCGCTCATATAAGTCAGTCGCGCTTGCTCGGCCGTGTAATTGGGCCCGTCCACTTCGCGCAAGCCGTCATAGCGCAGCGCGACACCGGCAATCTCAATCTGCTGACCCGGGCTTGCCGCAACCACCGCTTCTTCGCGCCATTGTGTGGCCGCCAAAATGCCGAGCAGCATCACGGCCAAACCGCCATGCGCCAAAGGCGCAGTGAAAGCGCTTGCCGGCAGCGACCAGAATTTATGCAGTCGTGCACGATAAGGGGCGAGACGCTGCGCCATATCAATCGCCGCGCCAAAAAACAGCCAAAGGGCGGCAGCAAACAGCGCCACCACCATCAGCGAGGCCGCGCCGCGTGTCAGCATAATGCCGCATGTCACCAGAGCCGCCGCACCGGCGGCAAGCGCCAGCTTATTTTGCAGCGGGCGCATGCTGCCCTCGCGCCAATTCACCAATGGGCCGAGCGGCAGCAATAAGGCGAAAGGAACGGTCAGCGGCGCGAAAACCGCATTAAAATAAGGCGCACCGACAGAAATCTTGCCCATACCGAGCGCGTCGAGAATGAGCGGGTAAATCGTGCCGATAAACACCGTCACTGTTGCCGTCGCCAAAAATATATTATTGACCAAGAGTAGCCCCTCGCGACTGACCGGCTGAAACGGGCGGTCGGCGGCCAGATGCGGCAAGCGCAAGCCATAAAGCAAAAAACCGGCCAAAGTGAAAAGACCGAGAATAGCAAGGATAAAAAGTCCGCGCTCCGGATCATTGGCGAAAGCATGCACTGAGGTCAGCACGCCGGAGCGCACGAGAAATGTGCCCGACAGCGACAGCGCAAAGGTGATGATGGCCAA
>RFZE01000209.1 GCA_009920875.1 Alphaproteobacteria bacterium
TTGGTTCCGTGCGAGCATGGCATAGGGCATTGGAAATGAACGCTGAGAAAAAAACCGAATTCGAACAGAATTTGCGGGAACTAAATCTGATGATTGCGCGATTGGGGGGGCTTGCCGAAGCGCAATTTGCCCGTTCGGTCGAGGCGCTGGAACGACGCGACAAAAGCGATATTCATTTGATTATCGACAATGACCGGCAGCTTGATGTGCTTGAATTTGATATTAACGAAATAGCGGTTGAGCTGATTTCGCGCACTGGCCCGAAAGAGCGCGATTTGCGGCGGGTGATTGTGGCGTTGAAAATTGCTTCCATTTTGGAGCGCGTCGGCGATTATGCCAAAAACATGGCAAAACGCAGCCTCGTTATTATCGAGCATGAGCAGCAAAAAAGCGACAATATCAGCCTGGCACGCATGGCCGGTATCGTCCAGCAAATGCTCAATCGCGTGCTGGATGCCTATGCTTCTGCAGATGCGGCACACCAGCCTGTTTTTTGAAATCATGTCGGGCATTTCCGACAATCCGGCGCAAGTATCGGCCTCGTCGCATATGTTGTTCATCGCCAAAAACATTGAGCGCATTGGTGACTATGCGACCGGCATTGCCGAGCAGATTTATTTTCTGCAATACGGCGTTTTGCCAAGCGATGAACGCCCCAAAGCCGATAATTCCAGCATGCGAGCATTGGCTTGATGGCTTTGTGGTAACAGGTTAACGGAAGGCGGAAAGTGTTTCATGAGTGCGAAAATTCTCTTGGTAGATGATGAACCGGCTCAAATCGAATTGCTGCGCTATAATCTTGAAAAAGCGGGCTTCCAGATTTTGCAGGCCGATAATGGCCGCGATGCGATTTGGATGACCGAAGAGCATGAGCCTGATTTAATCGTGCTGGACTGGATGATGCCGGAAGCCTCCGGCATAGATGTCTGCCGTGAATTGCGCGCCCGCATTGATACGCGGCTTTTGCCGATTTTAATGGTCAGCGCCCGTGGCGAGGAAGGCGATTTGTCGCTTGGTCTCGACAGCGGTGCGGATGATTATATCACCAAGCCGTTTTCGCCGCGCGAATTGGTAGCGCGTGTGCGCGCGCTGTTGCGCCGTGCGCGGCCTTCTTTAATGCAGGATGTTCTTGAGTTTCACGGCCTGTCGCTCAATCCCGAAACCATGCGGGTGGAGCGCGATGGCGTTGCGATACATTTGGGCGCCAAAGAGTTTCAATTGCTGAGTGTGCTGATTGAAAGGCCGGAGCGCGTTTTCAGCCGGACGCAATTGCTCGATATGGTTTGGGGACATGGCGTCTATGTTGAGGAGCGCACGGTTGATGTGCATATGAGCCGCCTGCGCCGCGCCTTGAACAAAACCGCCGATGGCGGCGCGCCCCGACCCGATATTATCCGCACGGTGCGCGGAACCGGCTATGCGCTGACCCAACCTGTCGCCAAATCAAAATAAAATATAACCGTCTGTCGCCGCGCCCACAGACCCAAGCGCACAGACTCAAGCGCACAGACCCAAGCGCATTGCAAAGCGCCGCCCAACCCGTTAGCCTTTTGCCTGTGATAAATATGCCGGGGGAGGGCATGATGACCAAGACACTCGAATTTGTTTTCGATTTCGGCAGCCCGAATGCCTATCTGAGCCATAAGCTTTTACCGGGCATTGTGGAGCGCACCGGCGCTGAAATCCGCTTTCTGCCCTGTCTGCTTGGCG
>RFZE01000210.1 GCA_009920875.1 Alphaproteobacteria bacterium
CCTGACTTTGGCGCAACGCCGCGCCGGTCTGATGCGGCGCGCTTTGGCAACACGCGGTCTGGTCGAGGCAGTCACTTGGTCGTTTATTTCCAAAGCACAAGCCGAGGCCTTTCATGTCGCCGATGGGTTGGAACTGGCCAATCCAATTTCCTCTGAGCTGAGCCATATGCGCCCGTCGCTTTTGCCCGGGCTGATGGCGGCGGCGCAAAGAAATGCCGATAGGGGCGCAGCGACCATTAATCTGTTTGAATTGGGCGATGAATTTAAAGGTGCCATGCCGAGGGCGCAGCGTTTCGCAGCAGCCGGTTTGCGCGCCGGATTGGCAAAAGCCAAAAATTGGCTCGGCGGGGCTGAAAGCGTTGATGCTTATCAAGCGCGCGGCGATGCCGAAGCGGCGCTGGCCGCTTGCGGGGTCAACCCGCAGGGCTTGCAAATCTTGCCGATTGGCGAGGAGAGCGACATTGATTGGTATCACCCAGGGCGCTCGGGCATGCTGGCACGCAATCCCAAACAGCCAATGGCGGTGTTTGGCGAAATGCATCCGGCGCTGTTGCAGCAATTTGATATTTCCGTGCCAATGGTGGCTTTTGAAGTTTGGCCCGACACTGTGCCCGCGCCGAAAGCAAATGCCGATATCGCGCGCAGCGCGTTGGCGCTATCCAATTTGCAAAGCCTGACGCGCGATTTTGCTTTTGAAGTGGCGGCCACAACGCCCGCCGCCGATATGGTGCGCGCGGCCAAAGGGGCGGATAAAAAACTGATAGAGGCTGTGCGGGTGTTTGACGTGTTTGAAGGCGGCAATCTGCCCGCGGGCATCAAATCCGTAGCGCTGGAAGTCACGCTGCAACCAAACGAGCAAACCCTGACCGATACCGAAATTGAGGCGGTCGCCGATAAGGTGACGGCGGCGGTTGAAAAAGCGACAGGCGGTAAATTGCGGGGCTGAGTTTGCCGCTTCATTTACCGGCCCAAATGCCGCCCCAAATGCCGCATTGGCGCGGACGCGTGCGGGTGCTATATCCTGCCTCATGAGTGCAAGTCGCAAATCCCATATCCGCAATTTTTCCATTATTGCGCATATCGATCACGGTAAATCGACACTGGCCGACCGGCTGATTCAGCTGACCGGCGGGCTGTCGGAGCGTGAAATGTCCGAGCAGGTTTTGGACAATATGGATATTGAGCGCGAGCGCGGCATCACCATTAAGGCGCAAACCGTGCGGCTTGATTATACGGCGCAGGATGGCGAGAGCTATCAGCTCAATCTCATCGACACGCCGGGCCATGTCGATTTTGCCTATGAGGTGAACCGTTCTTTGGCGGCCTGCGAAGGCTCTTTGCTGGTAGTCGATGCCAGCCAAGGCGTCGAAGCGCAAACCCTGGCCAATGTTTATCAAGCGATTGATGTTGACCATGAGATTGTGCCGGTGCTGAACAAGGTCGATTTGCCGGCCGCCGAGCCGGCGCGTGTAAAAACGCAGATTGAAGATGTTATCGGGCTGGATACGCAAAACAGTGTCGATATTTCCGCCAAAACCGGCCTCGGCATTGGCGATGTGCTGGAGGCGATTGTGACGCAATTGCCGCCGCCCGAAGGTGACGCAGAAGCGCCCCTGAAAGCCATGCTGGTCGATAGCTGGTATGATGCTTATTTGGGCGTGGTGGTGTTGGTGCGGGTAATAGACGGCACGCTGAAAAAAGGCATGAAA
>RFZE01000022.1 GCA_009920875.1 Alphaproteobacteria bacterium
CTTTGCGGATTTCCTCTACCGCTGCACGGCCACGCATAACAATCGAGCCGCGCCCCGTCATCACGGCCGATTTAGAGCCGTTTTGACCGAGAATAAGCGCGCCGGTCGGGAAATCAGGCCCGGGCACGATTTGCAGCAATTCTTCGTCGCTCAGTTCCGCATCAACGATAAGCGCCTGCGCCGCATCAACCAATTCACCCAAATTATGCGGCGGCACATTGGTCGCCATGCCGACGGCAATACCATTGGCACCATTGACCAATAAATTCGGGAAACGCGCCGGCAGAACCACCGGCTCGCGTTCGGAATTATCATAATTGTCCTGAAAGTCGACCGTGTCCTTGTCGATATCCTCAAGCAGTGCCTGCGCCGGTTTGGCCATACGAACTTCGGTGTAACGCATGGCGGCGGGTGGGTCGCCATCGACCGAGCCAAAATTGCCCTGCCCGTCCAGCAGCGGCAAACGCATGGAGAAGTCCTGCTCCATACGCACCAAAGCGTCATAAATCGATTGGTCGCCATGCGGGTGGTACTTACCGATAACGTCGCCAACCACACGGGCAGATTTGCGATAGGGCTTGTTATATTCATAGCCGTTCTCATTCATTGAGAACAAAATACGGCGGTGCACCGGCTTCAGGCCGTCACGCACATCAGGCAAGGCGCGCGAGACAATCACGCTCATCGCATAATCGAGGTAGGAGGTTTTCATCTCCTCCTCAATGCTTATCGGTTCAATATCACCGTCATCTATCGGGGGTTCCGGCGGCTCACCGCCCGCGCCGCCATCATCGCCACCCGCACCTTCTTCGGCGGGGGTTTCTGAGGCTTCTTCTTCGACCGTTTCAGCGTCGATATCGCTCTCGGTTTCGCCTGAATTTTCCGGTTCGTCGGTCAAATTATCGCTTTCACTTAAGCCCATAAATCGGGCTTTTTCAGACTTAAATCATAGCATAAAACAAGGTCACAGCAGAACGAAAAGCATCGCTGTGCACAGCTTTTAAGGCATTGTTTTAATTAGCTTTTAAAGCCTAAAACGGGATGTCGTCGTTTATTTCGCCGCCACCGCCGCCAACCGCTTCCATCGGGGCCGAATCATTGCCGGCTGCTTGGAAATCACCGCCGCCATTGCGCGTGTCCAGCATGGTCATGGTGCCACCATAATTTTGCAGCACCACTTCGGTCGTATATCGGTCATTGCCTTTATCGTCTTGCCATTTGCGGGTTTGCAGCTGGCCTTCGAGATAGACTTTCGAGCCTTTTTTCAAATATTGCTCGGCAATGCGGCACAACCCTTCGGAGAAAATCACCACGCGGTGCCACTCGGTCTTTTCACGACGCTCGCCCGAGTTTTTATCGCGCCAGTTCTCACTGGTTGCCACACTCAAATTGACGACGGGGCGACCATCTTTCGTGCTGCGCACATCGGGGTCTGCACCCAAATTGCCGACCAAAATCACTTTATTGACGCTTCCTGCCATGATGTTTCTCCTTTTTGTTCTGTCACACTATGTGAATCGAACATTAACGCCTATCGCTGTCACCCCGCGCATCGTTTAATGCTGTGGATATATCGTCCGCCTCGGTGGGGCGACGAAATGGCCTTTTGTCAAATCCGGAAAGAGGGCTAAATTATAAGGCTATCAGGAAACAACATGGCATCTCGCAAAACCACCAAAGCCCCGCAAGCCAAGCAAATCCGCATTATTGGCGCGCGCGAGCACAATTTGAAAAATGTCTCGCTGGATTTACCGCGCGATAAGCTGATTGTGGTGACCGGCCTTTCCGGCTCGGGCAAAAGCTCGCTGGCTTTTGACACGATTTACGCTGAGGGCCAGCGCCGCTATGTCGAGAGCCTGTCAGCCTATGCGCGGCAATTTCTTGAGATGATGCAAAAGCCCGATGTTGATCAGATTGACGGTCTGTCACCGGCCATTTCGATTGAACAAAAGACGACCTCGCGCAATCCCCGCTCAACCGTCGGCACGGTGACGGAGATTTATGACTATCTGCGCTTGCTCTATGCGCGCGTCGGTATTCCCTATTCACCGGCTACCGGCTTGCCGATTGAAAGCCAGACGGTCAGTGAGATGGTCGATAAGGTGATGGCCTTGCCCGAAGGCACACGGCTCTACCTACTTGCGCCGATTGTGCGCGGCCGCAAAGGCGAATATCGCCGCGATTTTGCCGAATTGCAGAAGCGCGGCTTTCAACGCGTAAAAGTCGATGGCGCGTTTTACGAAATCGGCGAAGTGCCTGCCCTCGACAAGAAGCTGAAGCACGATATTGATGTCGTCGTTGACCGCTTGGTCATCAAACCCGATCTCGGCAATCGCGTTGCCGACTCAATGGAAGTGGCACTTGGCCTGACAGACGGTATCGCCGTGGCGGAAATGGCCGACAAGAAAAAAGATGATGAAGACGCTGAGCGCATCATTTTTTCAGCCCGTTTTGCCTGCCCTGTCTCAGGCTTCACCATTGAAGAAATTGAGCCGCGTCTGTTTTCCTTTAACAATCCGTTTGGCGCTTGCCCTTCATGCGACGGGCTGGGCACACAGTTTTTCATCGACCCGATTGCCGTTGTGCCCGATGGCGGCTTGACGCTCTATAAGGGCGCGATTGCGCCGTGGTCGAAAACCTCTTCGCCCTATTACGCACAAACGCTGGAAGCCATTGCGCGCCATTACGGCTTTAAAATGAGCGATGTTTGGAACGATCTGCCGAAAGAGGCCAAGCAAGTTATCCTTTACGGCACAGGCGATGAGGTCATCACCTTTGAATATGATGACGGCTTGCGCAGCTATAAAACCAAAAAGCCGTTTGAGGGCGTTATTCCCAATCTGGAGCGTCGCTATAAGGAAACCGACAGTAATTGGGCGCGCGAAGAGATTGAGAAGTTTCAATCGGTCACCGATTGCGATGCCTGTGGCGGCTATCGCCTGAAGCCCGAAGCGCTGGCCGTGAAAATTGCCGATTTGCATGTCGGCCAAGTGTCGCAAATGTCCATTCGCGCAGCGGAAGAATGGTTTAACAGGCTTGAGAAAAAGCTGAATGCCAAACAAAAGCAAATTGCGGTGCGGATTTTGAAGGAAATTCGCGAGCGGCTGAGATTCCTCAATGATGTCGGGCTGGAATATCTCACCCTGTCGCGCAATAGCGGCACATTATCTGGCGGCGAAAGCCAGCGTATCCGTCTTGCTTCGCAAATCGGTTCCGGCCTGACGGGTGTCCTTTATGTGCTTGATGAGCCAAGCATAGGCCTGCACCAGCGCGACAATAGCCGCCTGCTTGATACGCTGACGCGCTTGCGCGATCTCGGCAATACGGTGGTGGTAGTCGAACATGATGAGGAAGCCATTATGACGGCTGACCATGTCGTCGATATCGGCCCCGGCGCGGGTATTCATGGTGGCGAGGTGATTGCCGAAGGCACGCCGAAGAAAATCATTTCGACCAAGAAAAGCCTGACCGGCCAATATCTGTCCGGTGCGCTGGAAGTGCCTGTGCCGCAACAACGCCGCGAAACCAATGCGCGCAAATGTATTTCCGTTAAAGGCGCGCGCGGCAATAATTTGAAAAACGTCAATGCAGAAATCCCGCTTGGCACATTTACCTGCGTGACCGGCGTGTCGGGCGGCGGCAAATCAACCTTGCTGATTGATACGCTTTATAAATCACTGGCACGCAAGCTGAACAATGCGCGCGGCTCACCGGCTGAACATGACACGATTGACGGGCTGCATTTGCTCGACAAAGTGATTGATATTGACCAATCACCGATTGGCCGCACGCCGCGCTCCAATCCGGCGACCTATACCGGCGCATTCACCCCGATACGCGAATGGTTTGCCGGATTGCCCGAAGCGAAAGCGCGCGGATATAAGCCGGGGCGTTTTTCTTTCAACGTCAAAGGCGGACGCTGCGAAACCTGTCAGGGCGATGGCGTCATCAAAATTGAGATGCACTTCCTGCCCGATGTTTATGTCGAATGCGATAGCTGCAACGGCAAACGCTATAATCGCGAGACGCTGGAAGTGAAGTTTAAAGACAAATCCATTGCCGATGTGTTGGACATGACGGTTGATGAAGCGTCGGAATTTTTCAAAGCCGTGCCGATGGTGCGCGACAAGATGGTAACGCTGCAGCGCGTCGGCCTCGGCTATATCAAGGTCGGCCAGCAAGCCACCACATTGTCGGGTGGTGAAGCACAGCGCGTAAAGCTGGCCAAAGAACTGTCAAAACGCGCCACAGGTCGCACACTCTATATTCTTGATGAACCGACCACCGGCCTGCATTTCCACGATGTCGCCAAGCTGTTGGAAGTGCTGCACGAGCTGGTCGATAACGGCAATACGGTGGCCGTCATTGAGCATAATCTTGAAGTCATTAAAACCGCGGACTGGATTGTTGATATCGGGCCGGAAGGCGGCGATGGCGGCGGCGAGATTGTCGCCACAGGCACGCCCGAAGACGTCGCCAAAATCAAAAAGAGCTATACGGGGCAATATTTGGCGCGATTGCTGAAGCCGAAAAAACAAGTTGCGAAAAAGGCTGCCGCTGAATAGATTTCAGTTTCCGAACAAAAACAACAAACGGAAACAAAATGACTGTTCATACACCTTTGCGTGCCGATGATGTGCGCCGTTCCTATGCTCGCTGGGCCGGGCATTATGATTTCACCTTCGCTCTTTTCGGGCGCAAATATGTAAAAAAGTCGTCAATCGCCTGAATGATGAGACACATGGCAATCAAGTGCTTGATGTCGGTTGCGGAACCGGCTTGTCGCTGCACTATTTCCGCCCTGACCTGAATGTGACCGGCATTGATATTTCAGACGATATGCTGGCCCGCGCCGAACAACGCGCACGGCGGCGCAAGCTTAATAATATTGCCGGACTGCACATTATGGACGCAGGCAACATGCAATTCGCAGACAATCAATTTGACAGCGTGCTGGCCACTTTCGTCATGTCCGTTGTGCCCGATCCGTCCCAAGTTTTGGCCGAAATATCGCGCGTCACCCGCCCCGGCGGTCGGTTTTTCTGTTCAACCATTTCCGCGCCGATGAGGAAGACAATCGCGTATTGGCACTCGCCGAGCGCGCCATGGCACCGGCGTCGCGCGAAGTCGGCTTCCATTCCGACTTCTGCCGCTCACAGCTGGATTTCGGAACCGGCAACCTCCAACTGACGGAAGAAGCCTGCCTCGGCCCGCTCGATATGTTCACCCTGCTGGTGCTCAAAAAAGCCGCATCGCAAATTTAGAGCAAACGCTTCCACTCCTCTGCTAAACCGTGTATTTGAAGCGCATGAGTGATGTGCTTCACATTATTGGCGGCGGTTTGGCCGGTTCCGAAGCGGCGTGGCAAGCTGCTGAGGCCGGTGTTCAAGTGGTGCTGCATGAAATGCGCCCCGTGCGCAAAACCGATGCCCATGTCACGGACGGGCTGGCCGAGTTGGTCTGCTCCAATTCTTTTCGTTCCGACGACGCCGAAACCAATGCGGTCGGTCTGCTGCATGCCGAATTGCGCGACAGCGAAAGCCTGATTATGGCCAGTGCTGACGCGCATCAAGTGCCGGCGGGTGGCGCGCTGGCGGTTGACCGCGAGGCGTTTTCGCAAGCCGTTACAGCGAAAATCGAAGCGCATCCGAATATTACGATTGAACGCGAAGAAGTGACGGATATTCCGGCCGATTGGCAGCATGCGATTGTCGCCACCGGCCCGCTTACCTCGCCCGCTTTGTCGGAAGCTATCGGCAAAATGACAGGTAGCGACAAGCTGGCTTTTTTCGATGCCATTGCGCCGATTGTTTATCATGACAGCGTCGATATGGATATTTGCTGGCACCAGTCGCGCTATGGCAAACTCGGCCAATTGGTTGGTATAGGCGGCTTCGGCAAGGATTACATAAATTGCCCGATGGACGAAGCGCAATATAACGCCTTTCTTGATGCGCTGATTGAAAGCGACACGGCAGACTTCAAAGAATGGGAAGAAAACACGCCTTACTTTAATGGCTGCTTGCCGATTGAGGTAATGGCGGCACGTGGACGCGAAACGCTGCGCCACGGCCCCATGAAACCGCGCGGCCTGACCAATGCCCATAATCCTGAGGTCAAACCCTATGCAGTCGTTCAGCTGCGGCAAGATAATGCGCTCGGCACGCTGTTTAATATGGTTGGCTTTCAGACCAAGCTGAAATATGGCGCACAGACAGATGTGTTTCGCCTAATACCGGGGTTGGAAGATGCGCGCTTTGCCCGTCTTGGCGGCTTGCATCGCAATACTTTTCTCAACAGCCCGAGCTTGTTGGATCAAGAGTTACGCCTTAAAAATGCGCCGAATATCCGTTTTGCCGGACAAATCACCGGCGTTGAGGGTTATGTAGAAAGCACCACTATCGGGCTGATGGCCGGGCGCTTTGCGGCAGCGCAAATACAGGGCCGTGCGATTGCTGCGCCGCCCGTGACAACGGCTTTTGGGGCGCTGCTGGCGCATATCACCGTGAATGCCGATGCCAAAACTTTCCAACCGATGAATGTCAATTTCGGACTGATGCCGGATGTCGGCACCCTACCTGCGCCCGTCGGAGACGACGGCAAAAAATTGCGCGGCAAGCTGCGTATGCAAGCCAAAAAGCAAGCGCGGCAACGCGCCTTTACCAGTCGCGCACGGTCAGATTTCGAAAGCTGGCATCAAGCCGGTTAAACTTCCGCCACCTGCTGCCGTGTCGGCTCGTGCGAGCTTTCGATAAACGGGCGCAACTCTTCCAAATCAACATAAGTGTCGGCTTGCCGCTTCAATTCATTGGCAATCGATCCCTCGGATGAGACAACGGTGACGCGCTTGCCGCGCTCTTGCAGTTTTTCAATGGCATAGCGAAAATCGCCATCGCCGGAAAACACCACAATATGGTCGAGGTTCTCACTAATCGCCATCATATCGACAATCATCTCGCCATCCATATTGCCTTTCAGCACCGCCTCGCCCGAACTGTCGATGAAATCTTTAGACGGTTTGCTGACCACGGTGAAGCCGTTATATGCCATGAAGTCCAAGCGGCGATGGATGCAGTGCACCAATTCGGCGCGCTCTTCCGAGCCGTCTTCTTTCGGTATCGATTCATAGTGGTAAATCCGCAAGAAAATGCTTTCACCATTATTCTTTCGGAAATATTCGAGTAGTCTTACGTCATCGACATACATATTAATGCTTTGTTTCGAACGCCGAAAATTGGCGCTGTCGATAAAAACGGCAAACCGCTCATTAGGATAAAAATCAAGCATAAGTGTTCCCTTTATTATTTTTTTAGAACCCCTTTAGCCTAGCCCGAAAAAGCCGATAAGTGCAAATCACAAGCGACCAGTTAATGCCATTTTAAGTAAAATAAGCTGATAAATCAGTAAGCTACGCTGTTGCGGAAATCGAGCCGCTTGCCGCCGCGCGAGGCCGATCGGCAGAAAAACCGGAAGCAGGCACTTGCGCTGTCGGCGCGGCAATTTATTGAAAGCGCGCGTTGCCTCTACCAACAGCGTGTGCGCGCGCGCAGCTACCTCATCAGCGCCGGTTGAAACAAGACGCAACAACTCAAAACCCGTGCCGGCATTTTCGAGCAATCTATCGGGCGCATTTTCACCGCATATGTCGCAAGCCAAACGCATCAGCGCCGGGCCGACCGCCTGCGCTTCGGCCTGCAATTCATCAATATTGCGCGTGCCTTCCGGCAAAGCCGCTTCACGCCCGTCAATCAGCGGCAAAACCTTGTCTTTGGGCAAGGGATTGACAAGCAGCGCTTCTCCAATCGGCGTGCCGCGACCATCGCCATTGGCGACCGCATCAAACAAATCGCGCCACCATTGCAAACGAATGGCACCGACCATCGGGTCAGAAACCGAGGCGGGAATGCGGGCTATATCGGCATAGAGATGATAAAGCGTCAGCAGCGCGCCTCGTTTCTCGGCCGGAGCGAACAAATGGCAAAGATAGAGGTCGCCATCAAGACCACGCAATTCTTGCCTTAAGAGTTCTTCGTCCATGTTAACGCTTCCGCTAAAGAAAAGGGCCGCACAAATGGCGGCCCCTCCTCCATATTTCTTGCCGCTTAGTAAATATTCTGAGCGGACACCATGGCAAACAGCATCGGCACTGACAACATTGTGTTGGTGCGCGAGAACAGCATGGCCGTGCGCGCCGAAGCGGCTTTTTCATCAGCGCCGGCCTCAACAATACCGAGGGCTTTTTTCTGGTTAGGCCAAATGACGAACCAGACATTGAACCACATGATGATGCCAAGCCACATGCCGATACCAATGGCAATGTTTTTCGGAACGGCAAAGTCGTTCATCGCACCGAGCGCCAGTGCGTCGTGGATGTAACCGTTAATGTAACCAAGGATGAGGCCGGTGACCAAAGTTGCCATAGCGGCCCAACGGAACCACCAAAGCGCGGCAGGGGCAATGACTTTGCCAATAGCCGGCTTTTGCTCGTCCGGAATATTCGGCATGTTTGGGATTTGCACAAAGTTGAAATAGTAAAGCAGACCAATCCACATAATGCCGCTCAATACGTGCAGCCAACGGAACAAAAAGGCCCAGAATGTCGTGTCAAACGTGCCGCCGCTATTGAGATACATAAGCTCCAGCAAAAACGCCAAAACGAAGCCCGCAATTACCGTGTTGCGAAGTGAAGAAAGAATTCCAGCCATAACAGCCTCCCTATTCCGAATCTGTCCTTAAACTGAGCATAGCACCCGATGAAACATCGGGGCAACCAAGCTAATCAACCTGTGTGCCAGACCAATCGCGCTTCACGCCAAGCAGCATCAGCAAGGGCGAAGCAATGAAAATTGACGAATAGGTGCCGACAATGACACCCCATATCATGGCAAAGGTAAAGCCGCGTATCACTTCACCACCGAGAATATAGAGCGCCAACAGCGCCAACATGGTGGTGACGGATGTCATCACCGTGCGCGACAGCGTTTCGTTAATGGCAATATTCAGCAATTCGGCCAAGTCCATTTTCTTATATTTGCGCAAATTCTCGCGCACGCGGTCATAAACCACCACCGTGTCATTCATCGAATAACCGACAATGGTCAAAATCGCTGCCAAAATGGACAAATTGAAATCAAGCTGCAGCAGCGCGAACACGCCGATGGTCAACGCCACATCATGCACCAAGGCCAGCACCGCGCCGATACTGAACTGCCACTCAAAGCGGAACCAAATATAGATAAGCATTGAGGCGATTGCGGCCAACACTGCCATAATACCGGTTTGAATAAGCTCGGCACTGACTTGCGGGCCGACAATTTCAACCCGACGGACGTCAAAATCGCTGCTCAATTCTTCGCGCACCTGCTCAACCGCCGACAAATTATTACTGGCATCAGTCGCGCCTTCTTTCTCGGCAATCCGAATAAGCACATCCGTTTCTTTGCCGAATTCCTGAATTTGTACCTCGCCCAAATCGAGTGCGCCCAAACGGCCGCGCAATGCGGCCAAATCAACAGCACTTTCGGAACTTGCTTCAATCAATGTGCCGCCGCGAAAATCGATACCGAAATTCAAGCCATTGGCCAAAAACACAAACACGGAAGCAACAACAAGCAAAGATGACAGCACCATGGCGATGGTGCGATGGCGAATAAAGCCAATCGAAGTGTTAACCGGAACCAGTTTCAACGTTTTCATTTCAATCTCCGGCTATATCGGCAGTGCTTCGGGCTTGCCTTGACGGCGCAGCCATAGGGATACCAACAAACGGGTCAACACAAAGGCTGTGAATACGGAGGTCACAATGCCAATGGCCAGCGTAATGGCAAAACCCCTGATTGGCCCTGACCCAAGCTGGAACAGAATAATTGCAGCCAAAAGCGTGGTGACATTAGCGTCAAAAATTGTGCTGAGAGCCCGGCTATACCCCATATCAATGGCAATGATTGGGTTTTTACCCGAGGCCAATTCTTCACGTATGCGTTCAAATATCAGCACATTGGCGTCAACCGCCATGCCGACAGTCAACACGATACCGGCAATGCCGGGCAGCGTGAGTGTCGCTTGCAGTCCTGACAGCACAGCCATTATCAGCACCAAATTGGCAATCAGCGCGACATTGGCAAACAGACCGAACAGGCTATAGCTGACAATCATAAAGCCGATAACGGCAAGGAAACCGACAATCAAGGCGATGCGACCGGCAGCCACGCTATCCGCGCCCAAACCGGGGCCGACCGTGCGCTCTTCCAAAATGCTCATCGGTGCGGGCAGCGCACCGGCGCGCAGCAAAATAGCCAAATCATTGGCCTCTTCAACGCTGAAATTGCCGGTGATACGGCCCGAACCGCCAAGAATGGCGGTTTGGATAATGGGCGCTGAGATGATTTTATCGTCAAGCACGATCGCGAAGGGCCGCCCGACATTAGCTTGCGTCACCTCGCCGAATTTGCGCCCACCCAAAGCGTCAAACCGGAAATTGACTTCCGGTGCATTCGTCTGCGGGTCGAAACCGACGCTGGCATCAACCAAACGTTCGCCACTGACCATGGCGCGGCGACGAATAACATAAGGCACTTGCGGCTCAGTATCGGTGTAAACAAGACGGCTTCCTGCCGGTGGCCGTTTGCCGTTGACCACCTCATAACCGCTCACCGATTGATCAACGAGGTGAAAATTCATTTTCGCGGTTTGACCAAGCAAGGCCTTCAGACGTTCAGGGTCATCTAAGCCTGGCACTTGCACCAAAATGCGCTTCTCACCCTGCCGTTGAATGGTCGGCTCAGTGGTGCCAAGCTCATCGACACGGCGACGGATAATTTCAATCGATTGCTGCACTGTGCGCGTATTGCGCGCGGCAATCGCGTCTTCCGTCACCAGCAAGACAAAAGTTTGACCTTCCGTGTTTTCAACCGATAAATCAGCGCGCTGCTCAAAACTGGTTAACACACTGGAGGTAACGGGTTGTGCCAAACCTTGCAGCACAGATGCCGCTTTTTCCATATCCCCATTATCGCGGATCGTCACGCTGACGCCGCTGGGAACGCGCGCCAAACCTGAATAGCCGATACGTTCGCCGCGTAAGGCAAGACGAATATCGGAGGTCAAATCCTCCAAACGCTCGCGCTGCACAGTGTCCGTATCGACCGCGAGCAATAAATGTGACCCGCCTTGCAAGTCCAGCCCCAAATTCAGGGTTCCTGACGGAATAATGCCGGGCAAAGACAGACGCGTCTCTTCACGCATGAAGTTTGGCAGGGCAAACAAAACACCCAATAGCAAAAGCAGAGCTATGCCGGTGATTTTAAAATTTGAAAAGTGCAGCATTGCAGGCCTTTGGCTTCCAATTAGTCGTTATTTTTACCGCGAACGCTGATAATCATGGATTTCACGACCTTGATACGGGCATTTTCAGCAAAATCGACTTCAAGTTCATCATCGCCCACTTTTGCGACTTTACCGACCAAGCCACCTTGCGTAATCACCGTATCGCCGCGCGAAACGGCATTGACCATAGCTTCATGCTCACGTTGACGCTTTTGCTGCGGTCGTAAAATCATGAAGTAAATGATGGCAAAAACCATAATCAGTGGGAACAGCAGTTCAAACAGCGCATTTCCACCGGAAGCGGCTTGAGCATAAGCAGGTGTAATCAACATTTAAATCTCCGTAATGGTGAGGCGGACTATACGCAAGAAGCGTCACCACGCCAAGCGTTTAAGGCCTAAATTAGTGATTGAGGATTAACCGCTCGCGTGCCCTTGCGCAATTCAAAATGCAATTGCGGACGGTCGACATTTCCGGTGCGCCCGACCTCGGCGACAACATCGCCCTGCTTAACCTGCGCCCCCGGTTTGACGAGAAATTTCGAGGTATGCGCATAAGCCGTAACCCAACCGCCGGAATGGCGGATAAGCAGAAGATTGCCATAACCGCGCAACTCATTGCCGGTATAGACGACAACCCCGTTTTCGGCAGCGCGTATCGGAGCGCCCTCGCGCGCAGCAATGTTGATGCCGTCATTATGCAAACCGCCATCTTTAGGGCCGAAACTGGAAATAATGGCGCCCTTTACCGGCACCAAAAACCGCCCGACGCGCTTCGGCGCGGATGGCATTTTTGTTGGCTTGGTAGCAGGGCGCGAGGTCTGCACCACGGCAGGCTGCGCGGGTTTCAAACCCGGAATTTGTAAACGTTGCCCAACACTGATGGTGAACGGCTTGCTCAAACCGTTGAGTTTGGCCAGTGTCGCCACGTCGGTTTTGTGACTGCGCGAAATCGAATAGAGCGTGTCCTTTTTCTTGACTTCGTAAAAGGCCTGTGTCGGCAAGCTAACGCGGTCACCGGGCGACAAAACATAAGGAGGCCGGGCATTATTGCTTTCCAATAAAGCGCGTAACGGTACTTTATGCGTTTGCGATAAGCTGTAATACGTGTCGCCTTTTTGCACGACAATCAAACCATTGGCGGCTTTTTGGGTCGATGCGCGCGATTTGGCTGTCTGTTTTTGCTTCTGCGCTTCGGGGCGGCGATCCAGCGTTTCGCGCACACGCGACCAGATTTGTGCAACACGCCCCGGCTCACGCGGTTCAGATTCCGCTTTTTTTACGGTTTTGGGTTTTGCCGGTGACGGCCGTGGCGGCACATCGCTCTCGCTGTCATACCAATTACCCGATTGACGCGGCCCGCAACCGATCAAGGCAATCGTGATGATTATGGCAGCCAGACCGCATGATTTTTGTTTTTCTTTGCGTGCTTTTATCATTCAAAAATTGTTGCCAGTTCCGCCGCCATATCACTTTGTGTATGGTCCATTTGGAGCGGCGTCACAGCAATATGCCCCTGCACTATCGCCTCAATATCCGTGCCTTTGCCCGGCGTGTAAACCAAATCACCATTCTCATCGACCAGACGGTCGAAACTATACCAGAAATAACTGCGCCCACGCGGATCGGTGCGTTCTTCCAAACCCAGAATGCTGCGGTCGCGCTTACCCTGCTTGACGACGCGAATTTGCGGATTGTCGTTCACATCAATATGCGGAAAATTGACATTGATGAGCGTTTCCTTCGGCCAGTCAGTATTAAGCAATTCTTCAATCAATGATGGCGCATGCTTTTCGGCAATTTCAAAGCGCGGCGTCCATTCGCCGGGATTGCCGGTAAACAAAACCGCTTGCGACATGGCAATCGATTTAATGCCGAACACTGTGCCTTCTTTGGCTCCGGCCACTGTGCCGGAATAGCTGACATCTTCGGCGATATTTTGCCCGAAATTGACGCCCGACAACACCAAATCAGGCGGGTTGTCGCGCAACACATGGCGCGTCGCCACCATTACGCAATCCGTCGGCGTGCCGGTGACGGCAAAGCGCTTCGGCTCAATTTCCATCACCCGCATCGGCTTTGACAGGCTCAGCGAATGGCTGGCACCGCTCATTTCCTCAGCCGGTGCAAACACCCACACATCATCGGAGAGCGTTTCGGCAATTTTTACCGCTGACACCAAACCCGGGGCATCAATGCCGTCATCATTGGTGACCAAAATGCGCCCGACCGGCTTAGCCATTTGCTTCCCCTATGGTTTCTATGCCGCCCATATAAGGCCGCAACGCTTGCGGAATACTGACCGTGCCGTTTTCATTGAGGTAATTTTCCAACACTGCAACCAATGTGCGCCCAACAGCGAGGCCGGAGCCGTTCAGCGTATGCACAAAATGCGTCTGCTTTTCGCCCTCATGGCGATAGCGCGCATTCATGCGCCGCCCTTGAAAATCACCGCAATAAGAGACGCTGGAAATTTCACGATAGGCATTTTGCCCGGGCAGCCAGACTTCGAGGTCATAGGTCTTGCGCGCACCAAAGCCCATATCGCCAGTGCAGAGCTGCATCACCCGATAGGGCAATTCGAGCCGCTTCAGCACTTCTTCGGCGCATTGCGTCTTGCGCTCAAGTTCGGCTTCGCCGCTTTCTGCATCAACAATGCTGACCAACTCGACCTTGGTGAATTGGTGTTGGCGTATCATGCCGCGAGTGTCGCGTCCCGCCGCGCCCGCCTCTGAGCGGAAACATTGCGTCAAGGCGGTAAAGCGCAAAGGCAGTTCGGCGGCATCGGTAATTTGTTCGCGCACCAAATTGGTGAGCGTCACTTCTGCTGTCGGGGTAAGCCAATAACCGTTTTCGGTGCGGAACAGATCTTCAGCAAATTTCGGCAATTGGCCCGTGCCATAAACCGCATCATCGCGCACCAAAACAGGCAATGCGGTCTCGCGATAACCGAACTGATTAATGTGCAAATCAATCATGAAATTGCCGAGCGCGCGGTCAAGGCGCGCAAGCGCGTCGCGCAAAACAACGAAACGCGAGCCGGATAAAGCGGCGGCGGTTTCAAAATCCATCATGCCGAGCGCTTCACCGATTTCAAAATGCTCGGCCTTGCCTTGGCGCGGTTCGCCATGGCAACGGATTTCGACATTGGCATCTTCATCGTCACCGACAGGCACGCCCTCAAGCGGCAAATTGGGAATGGCGGCCAAAGCCTCCGTCAATTCAGCATTGGCCATGCGCTCGGCTTCTTCGGCTTTTTGCAAATCATCTTTCAGACCGGCAACTTCATCCATCAGGCGCTGTGCTTCGGCGTCATCGCCCTGCCCTTTGGCTTGGCCGATTTTCTTGGAGGCCTCGTTGCGCCGCGTCTGCAAATCTTGCGCTTCAGCAATCGCGGCACGTCGCTTATCGTCCAACACCAACATGTCAGCCGCGCATGAAGACACACCGCGCGTAGCCATTGCGGCATCAAAAGCGTCAGGGTCTTTGCGTATGGCGTTAATATCATGCATGGGCGACTCGCTTGGCTCTATTCATGTTCTGTATAAAGCGGCGCGCGCGCAAAAGCCAGTCGCACCGCCTCAATCAACCTCTTCATCACGAGGTTTTTGCATGGCCGCGACGCACCAAATGGAAATCTCATATAAAAGCAGCGTCGGCACACCCAGCCCGATTTGACTGATAAGATCGGGCGGCGTCAGCACAGCGGCAACCGCAAAAACAGCGACGATGGCATAGCGCCGTTTGGCGCGCAGGCCATCTGCCGTGACGAGGCCAATACGCCCGAGCAAGGTCAAAATCACCGGCAATTGGAAACACAGGCCGAAGGCCATCATCAACACCATTGTGAAAGATAAATATTCGCTGACCCGATTGACCATGCGCACATCTGCGCCACCATTGTCGCCGCTCTGTTGCATAGACAGAAAAAACTCAAAGGCCATCGGCATGACAAGAAAAAATACCAATGATGCACCAAGCGCAAATAAGAGCGGCGAAGCAATCAGATAAGGTAAAAAGGCGCGCCGCTCGTTCTTGTAAAGGCCGGGCGCGATAAAGCGATAAAGTTGATAAGCGATAAACGGAAAAGCCACAGAAAGACCGGCAAACATGGCCAGCTTTATCTGTGTGAAGAAAAACTCATGCGGTGCGGTGTAAATCAGCTGTAAGTCGGTTTCGTCATGCGCCGCTTGCTCAAATGGCCAAAGCAAAAAGGCAAAAATATCTGTCGCGAAAAACATGCTTACGCCGAAAGCCAGCACAAACCAGGCAACGCACCATAAAAGCCGCGTGCGCAATTCGACCAAATGGTCGAGCAAAGGCATTTCACTGCGTGCCAAATCCTCCGCTTGCTCAGCCACGCTTGTCTTCCTCTTTGTCTTTTTTGCCAGCGAACAAATCCCGCAGGTCAATATTCAAATCTTCGTCAGCCAGCTTTTTCAACTGTTCACGCGCATCAATCTCAGATGATATTTCGTTCATCTGCCCGCGAAACTCGGCTGCAACATCGCGCATTTGGCGCGCATAGCGTCCTAATGTTCTCAAAAGATTTGGAAGTTCTCGCGGCCCCAGAACCAAAAGGGCTATCACGCCGAGAACAAGCATTTCGGTCCAGCCAATGTCAAACATCGGCGCGCTCCGTTATTTCTCGTCGTCCGATTTATCGACCGATTCACCTTCAATGGTCTGTCCACCGTCATTTTCGGCGGTGTTATCAGTCCCTTCACGCAGCCCCTGCCGGAAGCTGGTAATACCACGCGCAACATCGCCCATTAATGACGAAATGCGTCCGCGGCCAAACAGCAATATCAGCAATACGGCAACAACCAGAATTTGTACCCAGCTAATTCCCATAGGTAACCCCTTTGTCCTAATCCTTGAATAGCATGAGGCAGGCTTTCGGCACAAAGAATTTGTGCGCGCCTTTATCGGGCGCTTCCTCGCCCGATATCTGCGCTTCATAGCTATCGCCGTTTTCTCCCTCAATGACGCATAGCCAACCGGCGCCCATTGAGCGGCTATCGGCAATTTTGCCTTCAAAACTGAAATCGCCATCACCGCCGCTCAAGGAAATATCGCTCGGGCGCACGCCGACCATGCCATTTTCAGTTTTGAAGAAATTGACCGTGCCGAACATGGTCGCCACTTCTGCCTGTGTCGGCTGGCGATACACCGTCTCCGGCTTGTCCAGTTGCAAAATTTTGCCGGCGGACTGCACGGCAATACGATCTGCCATGCGCAGTGCATCGGCCGCATCATGCGTGACCACCAAACCGGCCGCGCCGACTTGCTTCAAAAGCCGCAGCGTTAAATCGCGCATGCGGTCACGCAATTGC
>RFZE01000211.1 GCA_009920875.1 Alphaproteobacteria bacterium
CGGCGCGCCCAATCTTGCCCGTCTTCTTTGCCGGTCAATGCCGCCAACGCAAAAGCATAAGCCATGGAAAAGCCGACATATCCGGCATAGAGCAAGGGCGGATGTGCAGCCAAAGCGGGGTCTTGCAAAATCGGGGTCAGCCCCTGCCCGCTAAACGGCGCCGGCAATAGCCGCGCAAACGGGTTTGAGGTGAAGAGGAGAAACGCCAAAAACGCCACGCCCAGCCAACCCTGCACCATTAATACGCGCGCTGAAAATCCGTCTTGGGTTTTTGAAAATGCGGCATAAGCCGCGCCATAAGCGGCTACAATCAGCACCCATAACAGCATGGAGCCTTCATGATTGCCCCACACACCGGCAATTTTATAGATAAGCGGCTTGGCGACATGACTATTGGCGAACACCACGGCGAGCGAAAAATCGGAGCGCACAAAGCCGTAAGTCAGCGCCAGAAATGCCAGCAGCACGAGGATAAATTGCGCCAGCGCGGCGCGGCGTGCCAGTGGCAGTGCCAACGCCGTATCGCGCTGCATCAGATAAAGCGGCGCGAGGGCTTGCACCAGCGCCACGGCCAGTGCCAGCACCAAAACAAAATGGCCGAACTCGGCAATCATGGCGCGCCCTTTGCCGGATGCCGGGCATTATATTTGCCGGATTTCTCTAAAGCTTCGGCTACCTCGGGCGGCATATAGGTTTCATCATGCTTGGCCAGCACCGTATCGGCGCGGAATATGCCGGTCGCATCAAAGCGCCCTTCGGCAACGACACCCTGCCCCTCGCGAAACAAATCGGGCAGCATGCCTTCATAGGAAACAGCAATATCATGCGCCAAATCCGTGACCTGAAAATCGGCGCGCAAACCGTCGCGCGTGACCGAGCCTTTGCGCACCAAACCGCCAATCCGAATGGCCTCGCCAATGGCAGCCGGTTTGGCCGCCAATTCGCTGGGCGAACGGAAAAACACGATATTGTCTTCGAGCGCGGTCAGGGCAATAAAGGCAGCCAGCGCCAAAAAAGCCAAGCCACCGCCAATCGCCGCCAATCTGATTTGCTTGCGTGTCATAAAGCGTCCTCTTTGGCCGCACTATACGCAAAGCCCCGCCCTGATGACCAATTTTTTCGGCGCGGCAAATCGTGCCGATGTCAGCGCGCCAATCGGCGGTCGAGCATTTTGGCCAGAGGCATATTATCCGGCAGCTTTTCGCGCATTTGCCGCCATAGGGTGCGTGCTTGTGCCGCCTCACCCAATTGGTCATACGCCTCGGCGCGCCAGAACCGCGCCGCGAAGTTTTCAGGCTCAAGCGCCAATGCGGTGTCCAGCAAATCAACCGCCGCTTCGCTGACGACTCCGCCATCTTGTTCAATCAAGGCTTGCGCCAGACCGACCATCGCCTCGCTATTGTCGCTTTCGAGGGCCAACAAGCGCTGCCAGCTATCAGCCGCTTTTGGATAATCCTCAATGGTCATGCGCAGCCGCGCCATCAGCAGCCAGCCGGACGCATCATTAGGCGCATCGCGCAGACGTTGCTCCAATTTGGCCATCACCGCACCGGGCGGCAGTTCTTCAAGCGCACCCTCAAGGCGCGGTGCCAACGGTGCATCGGCACTGTCAGGATTGCCAATGGTCAGATAAACCAGAAGCGCGAAAAGCGGCAGAAAGGCGAGCGTCACATCCTTCA
>RFZE01000212.1 GCA_009920875.1 Alphaproteobacteria bacterium
AAATAATCTGCTTCCTGCCCACTCGATTTCAGCTTAGGCTTTAAAAAAAATGGGAGGAATAAGCTGATGAAACAGCAAACTCGGATTTTGGTCGCCCTTATTGCGATTGGCCTTTTGGCAGCTTGGGGTGGCCTTTTCGGATCATCGCAATCACTGCATTTTGATGATGAGCGCCTCAAGCGCATTGATGCGCATTATCAGGCTGCGATTGATAAGCAAACCGTCGCCGGTATTCGTGCACTCATTGTGCAAAACGACCGCACCGTATATGAGCGCAATTTCGGTTATCGCGATCTCGTAGGCCAAAAGCCAATGACCGATGACACGATTTTTCATATTTATTCCATGACCAAGCCCATCACTTCGGTGGCGGTGATGATTTTGTTTGAAGAAGGCAAATTGCTTCTACATGAGCCGATTGCCAAATACATTCCGGAACTGGCCAATTTGAAGGTCTATGATTCGGTTAATGGCAAAGGCAATCCGCCAGTGCGAAAAGCGGCGCGTCAACCGACGGTCAATGATGTGCTGACCCATCGCGCCGGCTTCACCTATGGTCTGTTTGACCGTTCAGCGCTTGGCGCCATGTATCGCAAGGCTGGCATTGGCGTTCCGACAACAGATTTGCAGGGCTTGGTCGCAGAACTCGGCAAATTACCCCTCGCCTTCGACCCTGGATCCAAATGGCATTATTCAGTCTCAACCGATGTTCTGGGCCGTTTGGTAGAAGCCGTTTCAGGACAAAAATTCGGCACCTTCCTCGAACAGCGCATCTTCACCCCTCTGAAAATGACCGATACGAGCTTCCGTTTTGACGCCGATAAAGCCGACCGCATGGCGGTTCTCTATTCGCGCGAAGGGATTCCCGCCAATTTTGAGAAGAACGGTTATTATTCAAAGTCGACAGGCCCCGGGCTGGAGCCGGCGCATCGCTCATTGCTATTGGGCTATACGGATAAGGGCGTCTTTGAAAGCGGCGGTGCCGGCTTGTTATCGACCACCGCCGATTATCTGCGCTTCGCCAAAATGCTGCTCAATAAGGGTGAATTGGATGGGGCTCGAATATTGTCACCCAATTCAATCGATATGATGCGCCGTGACCAAGTGGGTAATACACAGCCGAGCGCTCGGCTGACAAATATCATGCTGAATGACGGCATCGGCTTTGGGTTGGGCTTTGGCACGATTAAAGACCAAGGCCTATCCGGTTTGGCATTACCGACCGGCAGTTATTTTTGGGGCGGCGCAGCAGGCACCTTCTTTTGGGTTGACCCACAAAACAACCTTATCGGCCTGTTCATGACCCAGCTCGTGCCGCATCGCACCACATTGCGCCAAGACATATGGGGGCTGACCTATCAGGCAATTACCGATAATCGGGTCAATCAGTAAGTTGTGCTCTTTCAAATAGCTTTCAAACATCTTCTGCCAACTCGTCTGCTCTTCCTTGTTCTTCGTCCTAAACACATAGTCTGGGTTTGTGGGCACTGTGAGTTTTTTTAATGGGTCCGTGATGCTGGGGTCTTCTTCGCCCTCTTCACGCTCGTAGTTGCGTTCTGCGATGCGTTTTAACGCTTTGACTGTTCGTAGCATCCCCACAATCGTGCGTGTGCCTGTCTTGCCACTTACAGTCATCTCCACGCTTCTGTT
>RFZE01000213.1 GCA_009920875.1 Alphaproteobacteria bacterium
CCGGCCAAAACACGGCCACGGGTCAGCGCCATATGCTCCCAATTCCACGCCTGATTGGCTTGATAATCGACAAAGCTGCTGAACTTGGTGACCAGCGGACCGGCATTGCCTGATGGGCGCAGCCGTGTATCGACTTCAAACAAATCACCCTCAGATGTCGGGGCGCTCAGCCCACTCATCATGCGGCGTGCGGCGCGGGCAAACCATCTATCGGCATCAAGCGGTTTCGCGCCATTGGAAAGCATCGCAAAATCAGGACAATCGCAAATCATAATCAGATCGAGGTCGGATTGCAGGGTCATCTCCCCGCTGCCCAATTTACCGAGCCCCAAAACCAGCATATCGCCGTCATCCATTCGGCCATATTGTCGTTCAATATCGGCCAGCGCCGCATCATACATTGTGCTGATGGCGGTTTCGGCAAGGCGGCTATAATCCTCACCATGATGCGTGGCCATTACCGGGTCAGCCAATGTGCGCGTGCCGACGCGAAATTGTGCCTCATGCACATGGCGGCGCAACATATCCATCGCGCTTTCAAAATCGCTAAAATGTTCGGGTAATTCTTCTGATACATGCCCCGGCACCAGCGCATCGACCAGTTTGGCATTGGCCGAGAGCAGCGATGCCAAGCGCGGGGCCGTATTGATGATATCAACCAGCAAATTGAGAACATGCGGATTGGACTGAAACAGAGAAAAAATCTGCACACCGGCAGGCAAGGCGGTGAGGAATTGGTCAAAGCGCATAAAACCGTCATCGGGGGCGCGCGCTTGCGCCAATTTGGTGAGTAAAACCGGCTGCAAACGGGTGAGGATTTCGCGCGCCCGCTCGCTGCGTGTCGCCGCCATGCGACCGGCATGCCAGCCGCGAATAATCGACGATATATCAGCCGGACGCTTGAACCCCATATTGGATAGGGTTTCCAAAGTCTCCGGGTCATCTTCGCCGCCCGTAAACACCAAATTGCCGGCATCACCTGACAGGCTTTCAGCCTGTTCAAATAGCTGCGCATATTCGTCCGTCACGCCGCTTAAATGCGCCGTCAATGCGGCGGCAAAATCTTGCGCGCGCTCATATCCGGCAAAACACGCAAAAGCGGCAAAGCCCTCATCATCTTTCGGCAAGGTTTGCGTCTGCTCATCAAGGCGCATTTGCAAACGATGCTCCATGCGCCGCAAATAATAATAAGAGGCGGTCAATTTTTCGGCCGTCGCCATATCTATCCATTTTTTTTGCGCCAACATATGCAGCATGTCGACCGTGCGATGACCGCGCAAATCAGGGTCGCGGCCACCGGCGATGAGTTGTTGGGTCTGTACGAAAAACTCAATCTCGCGAATGCCGCCGCGCCCCAATTTCAAATTATGCCCCTCAGCCGCAATTTCAGCATGGCCGCGCACGGCATGCATTTGCCGCTTCATGGAATGGACATCTTCAATGGCGGCAAAGTCGAAATAGCGCCGCCAAATATAGGGCTGCAAATCGGCGAGAAACTTCTCACCGGCAGCCAAATCACCGGCAATCGGGCGCGCTTTAATATAGACGGCGCGCTCCCAGTTTTGTCCCATGCTCTCATAATAGCTGAGCGCCGCATCAACCGTGACAGTGACCGGCGTCGCACCGGGGTCGGGACGCAAGCGCAAATCG
>RFZE01000214.1 GCA_009920875.1 Alphaproteobacteria bacterium
GGCTGTCGGCCAGCATGGGCCGCGCCATGGAAACCAAATCGGCTTCGCCTGCGGCCAGTACATCTTCGGCCACTTGCGGCATGTTAATGCGGTTGGAGGTGATGACAGGAATTGACACTTCCTTGCGCACACGACCCGTCACCGAGGTGAAGGCGGCGCGCGGCACCATGGTGGCAATGGTCGGCACGGCGCTTTCGTGCCAGGTGAAATGGGTGGAAATCATCGATACGCCGACTTTCTCAAGCTCGCGCGCCAATAGTGCCACTTCGTCCCAGCTCATGCCGCCTTGCAGCATATCCATAGCGGCGATGCGGAAGATGATGATGAAATCATCGCCCACCGCCTCGCGGCAGCGCTTGGCGACTTCCAACGGAAAGCGCATGCGGTTTTTATAAGAGCCGCCCCATTCATCGGTGCGCTGATTGGTTTTCTCAACCAGAAAAGTGGACAGCAAATAACCGGCCGAGCCGATAATCTCAACCCCGTCATAACCCGCCTTTTTGGCCATAGCGGCGCAATGGGCGTGGTCGGCAATTTGTTTTTCAATGCCGGCTGCGTCCAATTCTTCGGGCGCGAAAGCGCCAATGCGCGATTTGACCGGCGAGGGCGCAACTGCTTGGTCATTATAGGCGAGCGGCCCCATATGCAGAATTTGCATAACGAATTTGCAGTCGGGCGCGGCGTCATGCACGGCTTTGGTGACAATGGCGTGGCCTTCCACTTCTTTGTCGTTTTGCAGTTTGGAGGCGGCGAACACCTCATTGCCGTCACCGTCTTTCACCGTCATGCCGCCTTCGGGATTGGGGGCAATACCACCGGTGATAATCATGCCGACACCGCCGGCCGCGCGCTCGGCATAATAAGCCGCCATGCGCGTGAAACCGTCGGGCAATTCCTCAAGGCCGGTATGCATGGAGCCCATAATCGAGCGGTTTTTGATAGTGGTATGGCCCAAATCCAGCGGCTGAAACAGCCGCGCATATTTGGCGTGACCCGGTAAAATTTTCTCTGCAGCACTCATCTTATTTCTCCCAATCTGTCGATAAATTTAGGGCGAATGGGCAGGGGCGGCAAGGCCAATGCTTGCCCTAATCCTCTTAGCTGTTAATCTTCCAGTCGCATTTTGAGGACGCCGTTCATGTATCAATCGCCCAAACAGCCCGTGCTGGCCATTTTCGCTTTGGTGGCGCTGATGTTTGCCGCGCCGTTTTTGCATGTTCAATATTTACACGCGAGCCATCATTGGCGTTTCGCGCCCAAAGGCGTGTATGGCGAAAACGGCATGGTGGTGTCGGCGCACAGGCTGGCCAGTGAGGTTGGCCGCGATGTGCTGGCGCGCGGCGGCAATGCGTTTGACGCGGCGGTGGCGGTCAATTTCGCGCTCGCCGTGGTGTATCAGCAGGCCGGAAATATTGGCGGCGGAGGCTTTATGGTTTATCGCCTCGCCAATGGTGATGTCGGCACGCTGGATTTTCGCGAGCGCGCGCCTTTTGCCGCCAGCCGCGATATGTATCTCGATGAAAAGGGCGAGGTGATTAAGGGCCTCAGCCTAAAAGGCCATCTCGCGGTCGGTGTACCGGGAAGTGTGGCGGGCATGGCCGCGCTGCATGAAAAATTCGGCAGCGAGCCGTGGGATGTGCTCATTCGCC
>RFZE01000215.1 GCA_009920875.1 Alphaproteobacteria bacterium
AGAATCCTCAAACTCTTTACCGCCTTTTCCTCTTCAAACAGGCCGCTATTCAGGGCCAGTTTGTAAATCTCATGCGGTGGGCGGCCGCCATCGGCGGGGTTGGGGAAGACATCATGAATGGCGAGAATGCCGCCTTGCATCACCCGCGCCCCCCAATTTTGCCAATCGGCCAGCGCGGCGGGCATGGAATGGCCGCCATCGATAAACACAAAGGCCGGTGCGGCCATGGGCAGACGCGCGACAATTTGCGACGGGCTGAGCGCGGGCACAACCGTGTCTTCCAATCCGGCGGCGCGCATATTGGCGCGAAACTGCAAAAGCGAAGACATGCCGCCTTCGCCATCGTCCAAATCGGGGTCGAAATATTCTTCGCCGGGCTGGTTTTCTTCCGAGCCGCGATGATGGTCAATGGCCAGCAAAGTGCCGCCCGCCTTTTGGCAGGCCGTGCCGAGAATAATCGTCGATTTGCCGCAATAAGAGCCGATTTCAACGCACAGCCCCTGCCCCGCCATTTCTGCCGCCGCGGCATAAAGCGCTGCGCCCTCCAACGGGTCAAGAAAGCCTTTGACGGCATCAATATCGAAATCGAAATCGGGGGGAAGCTGCATTAGCGACCAATCTTGCGGCGCAAGGCGGAAGAGCCGAAATCACTCGGCTCCAAATCATAATCGAGGTCAGCCGGCCCGTGTTCCAGCTTGATATGGTCAACATTATAATTGCCGGTGGTCATGTCGTGCATCACGTCAAACTCCAACACACAGGCCGGAGCTTCATAATAGTTTTTGATAAAACCGTGCTGCACGCGGATAAGCGCATCGCTTTGGTCATAAATATCCGCCATGAGGAAAATCCAACTGTCTTCATCGGCATAAAATACACGCCGCGCTTGCTCCATGCGAAAGCCGTCTTTTTGCGTCGCTTCCAACACCCAAACGCGGTGCAATTCATAGCGCAAATAATCGGGATTGGGATTATACGGCGTCAACAAAGCCTCATGCGTGGTCGTGCCGGCCGAGGCCTTATAGGCATTATAGGGCACGAATATTTCTTTCTTGCCCAGCAGCTTCCAGTCATAGCGGTCGGGCGCGCCGCCGAACAAAAACATATTATGGTTCTGGCGCATGCCGTCAGCGGTTGATAACGGGCCGTCATAGGTCACGGCACCGGCCGGGGCGCGCATGATTTTGCGCGTGCTCGGATTGAACATCACGCCATTGCGCGGCTCTTTTACCTGATTAATCGTGTTGAACATGGAAAAGCCGGAGCCGTTGAAGCGCGCCGGCGCTTTCCAAATCCCCATCCAGTGAAACTGGACATTGGCGTGTTTCGGGTCCGGCCCTTGCGGGTCGGCGTAAAAATTATAACGCCAATCTTCTCGAATGATTTTCGTCACCGCGCCGTTTTTGTAAACATTGGCGCCGCTGGTGGTCGCGTGATAGCGGTGTCCATACCAATGGAAATTATGGTTCCAGTAAATTTCCAGCGCATTTTCGGTTATCGGAAACGGCACACCGATGCGGGCATCAGCCACGCCATTGCCGTCATCAATCAGGCGCGCGCGGCCGACATTCTTTTTCGTTTCATCATAAACAAATTGCGGCAACGCGCAGGCGCGGCGCGACGGATAGACATCCATGCGATAATTGCC
>RFZE01000216.1 GCA_009920875.1 Alphaproteobacteria bacterium
GAACCCTTTCGTGTCAAAATCGCCCAGAGAAATGACCGAGCGGGCGCGCAATTTGATATCAAAATCACCCTGCCATTGGCCAAAATCATGACGCGCCGCATGCCAGATAAGTTGCGGGCCAATCTCAAACAGAAAATCCAAATCGGGCATGTCCGCGCGGTCGGCATCATCTTCTGAATTGGCGGGCAGTGATGCGCCCAGCGAGAGGTCCAATTCAACATTGTCATTGGCAAAAGCCAAGGCGCGAAACGCACCCTCATCGCCGACCGAGAAAATATCGCCGCGATAAATCACATAGGGGCTGATGAAAACGGCAGTGGTCTCATCATCAGCTGCCGGATAGGCCGGGCCGCTAAATGCCGCCGTCACAAAGCCCGCCTCCCAAAGCGGCTCGTCAAGCTCCTCGGCTTTGGCCGCAGAAATGAGGCCAACGCTTAAGGCAATCAACAGGACAAAATTATTTTTGAGGGCGTTCATCAATGCTTCTTTGTTGTAAATCTTGCTGCATTTTTTGCGCCACACCCTCTTTGCCGGTCAAGGCCGGCAAAATGATGAAAATGCTCGTCCAGACAAATGCGATAAGGGCAATGGCGATAAAGACCATGCGGCTATCAAGCGGCTTGGGCGCAAAATTATTCTCAGACATGGCGTCTCCTCCAACGCCAAAACCCTAATCAGATTGCGGTTTTTTTACAAGCCAACACCCTTGCCTTACCCTATGGCGATTGGCTAGGTTTTCTGTCGGAGGAAATCCATGCAGGTAAAAAGTGAAATTGCCGGCAGTGTTTGGAAAATCATTGCCGAGACGGGAGCCGATTTGGCTGCCGATGATGTCATTGTCATATTGGAATCCATGAAAATGGAAATTCCGGTGGTTGCGCCAAAAGCCGGTAAGCTGACGGACATCCATGTCGCCGAGGGCGATATGATTGGCGAAGGCCAGCTGATTGCGACATTAGACTAGCGCATGGGAGAGCAGCGCATGAGCTGGGATAAAGACATTGACGAGATTAAAAAGCGGCGCAAGCTTGCCAAACAACAAGGCGGTAAAGATGCCGTCAAAACCCATCATGAAAAGGGTCGCCTGACCATTCGCGAGCGCATTGATGCATTGCTCGATAAAAACAGTTTTGACGAGGTCGGCGAAGGCGCGGGCGTGCCCGAATATGATGATGCGGGCAAGCTCAAAGATTTCCAGCCCGCCAATTTTGTCCTCGGTTTCGGGCAAATAGACGGTCGCAAAGTGATTGTCGGCGGTGAAGATTTCACCGTGCGCGGCGGCTCACCCAATCCGGCGGGTTTGCGCAAAAGTGTCTATACCGAACAATTGGCCCTGCAATATAAAGTGCCGCTTATTCGCCTGCATGAGGGCGGCGGCGGTTCGGTCGGTGGCACCAATAAGGAGAAAAACCGTCGCCCTTTGGGCGAGCCGGTATTTTCGCAATCGCGCTTTGTGCCTTTGGCCCAAACCCTGTCCGCCGTGCCGGTGGCTTCTGCCGCATTGGGGCCGGTTGCCGGTCTTCCTGCGGCGCGGCTTGTCGCGTCACATTTCACCGTAATGACGCAAAATGCCGCCGTGCTGATTGCCGGCCCGCAAGTGGTCAAGCGTGCGCTCGGCCA
>RFZE01000217.1 GCA_009920875.1 Alphaproteobacteria bacterium
AATCCTGAAAGATTTGGGCGCCAAATATGTCATCAACTCCAATGATGATGATTTCAAAGCGCAATTGGTCGATGCGATGGCTGAAACCGAAGCGACTTTGGGTTTTGATGCGATTGGCGCGGGTGATATGGCCGACACGCTATTGGCTTGCATGGAGCGCGCGCTCAGCCGAAATGCGTCGGGCCTCAACACCTATGGCTCTGACCAGCACAAGCAGGTTTATATTTACGGCCGCTTGGCGCAAGGGCCCGTCACTTTGGGACAAAGCTATGGCATGCATTGGGGTGTCGGCGGCTGGCTGCTGACCCCGTTTTTGCAGAAAATCGGCTTTGAGCGCATGGGCGAATTGCAAGCCCGCGTCGCCAATGAGATTAAAACCACTTTTGCCAGCCATATTACCGATGAGTTGAGCCTGGCCGAAGCGATTGATCCGACAAATATTGCGCGCTATATGCCGAAAAAGACCGGTGAGAAATATCTCATCAAGCCGCAAAAAGGGCTATAGGCGCTCAGCCGTTCAATTTATCGAGGCCAAATTTGACCTCGGCATGGTGAATATAATGGCGTTCATCGGGCGAGATTTGCCCGTCCGATGTCGCGATAGCCTGTAAATAGTCGAAAATTTCCGCTTTTGCCTCCAAGGGCAAAAGCGGTGCCACCGCGTCGACCATATCATTGAAGCGCGGCAATTGCTTATGGCCGCTGACCACTTTCAAAAAATCCTGATCGTTGAAATTGGGGATGAGCCGCGCGCCCAGCTTTTCAGCCATATCAATCTCGCTCTGCTCAACTTGCCCGTCAGCCACCACCATGGCGGCGGCCAGCCCGTAAACAATATTCAAAAAACTGTCTTCCCGCTGTTTGACCAATTGGCCGAGGCGGTCTTTTTCATGCGCCTTTTCGACTTTTTCAAAAACCGTCTTACCGCCCTCTGGCTTGCGGCGGCGCAGCAGAAATATAATCAGCAGGAGAACGACAATCAAAGCGCCGCCCAGAGCGGCCATAATGTGAACGGGCATATCGCAAAACCTCTTTACCAGACGGCTAATTTACGGCCCGAAACCGTTTATGGCAATCACTGTAGCGGCGGTTTGTGGCTTTTCGGTTATTGGCCAAATCGCAACAGGCTGCTAACCTCATCTTGCAAGGAGTGTGTTATGCGTTATTTGTTTTTGGCTTTTGCCGTTTTAATGACCCCGCTTTCCGCCTCGGCTGAAGGGCGCAACGGGTTTACTCTCGGCCTCGGCACTTTGGGTGTTGAGGGGATTTACACAAGAAACCTCAATAGTTGGTTTGATTTGGTGCTCGGTTACAGCACGCTTAGCTATGATGACACGTTTTCGCAAGATGACGGCACCAGCTTTGAGGCGTCAGCAACCATTGACGCGCCGCGCATCGGTTTGCAGTTCTTTCCATTGGGCTTTCTCAATATGGAAGTCGGTGTGGTCGCCGGCGCGCCGGAATTGGGCATTCAGATGAACCCCGATGAAAGCGGCAATTATATGATTGGCGACACTGAATATCCGAGCAGCGATATCGGCACGTTTAGTGGCGCGGTCAGTTTCGAAAACGACACCGCCCCTTATGTCCTCTTGGGCATTGGGCGCAATGTCGGTGGC
>RFZE01000218.1 GCA_009920875.1 Alphaproteobacteria bacterium
GCGCATCATCCGGTCACCAAATGGGGGGCGGCGCGCCGCAAATCTTCGCCGGCGGCGCGTCCCGCCGCTTCGGCCGCCTCAGGGGCGAAGCTTATGTGAGTTTCGACCATATCACTGCCGTCGGCCGCCAACAGCCGACCATGCATATATAAAGTGTCGTTTTTGAGGCGCGCCAAAGCGCCAATGGGCGTGCGGCACGAGCCGTCCAAGGCATTTAAAAAAGCGCGCTCGGCGGTCACACAGGCTTGGGTTGCCGGGCAATTGAGCGGCGCCAAGAGCCCCAATATCGCCCTATCATCAGCTCGGCATTGCACCGCCAAAGCACCCTGCCCGGCGGCCGGCAACATGGTGTCGTCATCCAGTTCAACGGCCCCATCCGGCACCATATTAAGACGCGCCAAACCGGCTGCCGCCAATAAAGTGGCATCCATATTTGACGTTTCGAGTTTTTTCAGCCGCGTGCCGATATTGCCGCGCAATAAAGAAATTTTGATATCGGGCCGAGCGCGCAGAAGCTGCGCTTGGCGGCGCAAGGAAGCGGTGCCGATATGACTGCCTTCGGGCAAATCAGCCAGCCCTTTAACCGTTAAACCGTCGCGTGCAATCAGCATATCATGCGCCGAAGCGCGCGGCAAAATCGCGCCCAAGGTCAAACCCTCGGCGTTTTGTGTCGGTAAATCTTTCAGCGAATGCACCGCCAAATCCAACGCGCCATTGCGCAATCCGGCTTCCAATTCTTCAGTGAACAAACCTTTGCCGCCCAATTGCGATAATTTCTCATCAAGGGCGCGGTCGCCCTTAGTGATGATTTCGGTGCATGCAATGGCCGCCTCTTCCAACCCATGCGCTGCGCGCAGGGCGTCAGCGACCATTGCGCTTTGGCGAAGCGCCAAAGGCGATGCGCGCGTGCCGATCGTCAAAGACGTATTTTTACTCATTATGCCGCCTTGTCCTTGCGCCCGTTTCCCACTCATTTATATATGGGCAAGCACTCTTAGCAAGGAAAGCCATGGCGGAAAACACAATATATGTGCTGGGACTGGAAACCAGCTGCGACGAAACCGCCGCCGCCATTGTCGAAATGCCGGTTGCGCATGGCCGCGTCACCGGCCCGGGGCGCATATTGGCCAATCAAATATTGAGCCAGATAGAGACCCATGCGCCCTATGGCGGGGTGGTGCCTGAATTGGCGGCGCGCGCCCATCTCAGCCATCTTGACCGCCTCATCGGCGCGGCATTTGAAGAGGCGGCTTTGAGGTTGAGCGATATGGACGCGATTGCCGCCACCGCCGGTCCCGGGCTTATTGGGGGTGTTTTAATCGGCCTGACCACTGGCAAGGCGCTGGCGCTGGCAGCAGACAAACCGTTTATCGGTATTAATCATTTGGAGGGACATGCACTGTCAGCACGGCTCACCGAGGCTGTCGATTTCCCTTATTTATTATTGCTGGTGTCCGGCGGTCATTGCCAATTGTTGGCCGTTAACGGGCTCGATGATTACACCGCTTTGGGGCAAACGCTGGATGATGCGGTCGGCGAAGCCTATGATAAGGCCGCCAA
>RFZE01000219.1 GCA_009920875.1 Alphaproteobacteria bacterium
ATATTATGTCCCTGCCTTCCAGAAGCTATTACTCCTAATCTTCTTTCTTTTTTTATCCCTTTGGAAGTGTGAACATAAATATCAGCAATTTCATATAATTGCGCGCCTCGCTATAGGCGTCCTCGCCGCTGACGATAATTTCCTCGAAATCCTTGGAGTAAACATCGCGGATGGAACGGCGTATCAAACTGCCTTCTTCATAAACCCGTGCTGGCGCCATGCTGTTAACGGTCAGATTGCGGACATCTTCCCACATGCGCGACAGATATTGCCAATCGCGTTTGATTTCCACCAAAGTGCGCTGCGCCCCGGCGGTGCGAACAATCAGCCCCATACCGTCCTGCACATCCAGTTTTTCAACGATTTTTTTCAGCTTTTTGCGGTCGGACGCATTATTGATTTTGCGCGAAATACCGCCGCCGCGCGCCGTATTGGGCATCAGCACGCAATAGCGTCCGGCCAGCGACAAATAAGTGGTCAGTGCCGCGCCCTTATTGCCGCGCTCTTCTTTCATCACCTGCACCAAAATAATCTGTCGGCGTTTGATGACTTCCTGAATTTTATATTTGCGGTGCAGGGCGCGGGCACCAAAAATGCGGTGCAGGGCGCGGGCATTTTCGGGAAGCTGGGCTTCTTCATGCGCGTCGCCGCCGATATTTTCCACTTCCGCCGAAGCCGCGCCGTCATCGCCGCCTTCATCTTCTTCGGCTTGATTGTCTTCCGAGGCGGCTTGGTCGCGCTCTTCTTGGGCATGTTCGGCCAGCAGCGCTTCGCGGTCGCCAACCGGTATTTGGTAATAATCGGGATGAATTTCGTTAAAAGCCAGAAAGCCATGCCGATTGCCGCCATAATCAACAAAGGCGGCCTGCAAGGACGGCTCAACGCGGGTTATTTTCGCCAGATAGATATTGCCCCGAATGGGCGCTTTGTTCTGGGCTTCAAAATCCTTTTTCTTGCGACACGGCTGATCGTCATGTCTCCTTCGCCCGGCCGCATTGTAAAAATGAGTAGGATAGGTGGGCAATTGCCCGACATCTCGCCAGTATGGCGCGGCGGCAGCATGGTTTTGCACAAGCAATAAGGTTTTTGGCAAGCTCGTCATCATGTCTGTTTAATCTTTATCGTCGCCCGATTGCGCCTTTGGCTTTTGGTTGCCCCGAAAGGGCAGAAAAAACGCCCCGAAGGGCCTGTTATCGGTCAGGAAAATCGGTCTTGTGTTTTACTTGGCAACACAAATCGGAACGCTTTTGCAAGACCGCACACAGTATTAGGGGTGTCGCCCGCAATATGCAAGCGCCATTTAACGCTCTTTGCCCGCCAATAAGTGCTGCCCAATAGATGCTGCATAGCTGGACGCTGGCGGCAGATTCGGTCTAAAAAGAGAGACATTTTACAAATAATTGAAGTTTATATTTGCTCTATATTTAGAATTAGAAGTAGTGGTCGAATTATGTTCTAAACTTGCATCAAACAAAAGCAATCTATTTGCAACACTATCAATTTTAGATCCATCTGACAATCTAGTGAACC
>RFZE01000220.1 GCA_009920875.1 Alphaproteobacteria bacterium
TGACCAGAAATCGGAAGTTTCCGAAATCGGTCAAGTGCTCTCGGTCGGTGACGGCATTGCCCGTATTTATGGCCTTGATAATGTGCAAGCCGGTGAAATGGTTGAGTTCCCGGGCGGCATTCGCGGCATGGCCTTGAATTTGGAAGAAGATAATGTCGGTGCCGTGGTGTTCGGCTCTGACCGCGATATTCGCGAAGGCGACACGGTCAAGCGGACCGGTGATATTGTCTCCGTGCCGGTCGGCAAGGGCCTGTTGGGCCGCGTCGTTGACCCGCTCGGTAATCCGCTGGACGGCAAAGGGCCGATTGAAGCGGAAGCCAATATGAAAGTGGATGTCAAAGCGCCGGGCATTATTCCGCGCAAATCGGTACATGAGCCGATGCAAACCGGTCTGAAAGCGGTCGACGCCCTTATTCCGGTCGGGCGTGGCCAGCGCGAACTGGTTATTGGTGACCGCCAAACCGGCAAAACAGCCATCGCCATTGACGCGATTTTGAACCAAAAAGCCATTAATGATGGCGATGATGAAAGCGCCAAGCTGTATTGCGTTTATGTCGCAATCGGCCAAAAGCGCTCGACCGTGGCGCAAATCGTGAAAACGCTGGAAGAAAATGATGCGATGAAATATTCCATCGTCGTCGCGGCCACCGCTTCGGAAGCGGCCCCGCTGCAATTTTTGGCACCCTTTACCGGCTGCACCATGGCGGAATATTTCCGCGATAATGGCATGCATGCGCTGATTACCTATGATGATTTGTCGAAACAGGCCGTGGCCTATCGCCAAATGTCGCTTTTGCTGCGCCGCCCGCCGGGCCGCGAAGCCTATCCGGGCGATGTGTTCTTCTTGCATTCGCGCCTGTTGGAGCGCGCCGCCAAGCTGAATGATGATTTCGGTGCCGGTTCAATGACCGCTTTGCCGATCATTGAGACGCAAGCCAATGACGTGTCGGCCTATATCCCGACCAATGTGATTTCCATTACTGACGGCCAGATTTTCTTGGAAACCGATTTGTTCTATCAAGGCATTCGTCCGGCTGTGAATGTCGGCCTGTCCGTGTCGCGGGTCGGTTCATCGGCGCAGATTAAGGCGATGAAACAGGTTGCCGGTAAGATTAAGGGTGAGCTGGCGCAATATCGCGAAATGGCGGCGTTTGCGCAGTTCGGTTCTGACCTTGATGCTTCGACCCAGCAATTGCTGCGCCGCGGCGAGCGTCTGACGGAATTACTCAAGCAAGCGCAGTTTTCGCCGCTCAAAGTGGAAGAGCAAGTAGTGGTGATTTACGCCGGTGTGAACGGCTATTTGGATAATTTGGAAGTCTCGCAAGTCGGGGCTTTTGAGCAGGGCTTGCTGGAAAAAGTGCATGGCAGCCATAGCGAAATTCTCGACGCGGTGCGCGCCGAGAAGGAATTGAGCGAAACCACAGAAGCGGCTTTGAAAAAAGTCGTCGATGAATATGCGGCGAGTTTTGCGTAAATAGCGCAACCGAGAGGACGGCCTTATGGCATCTTTGAAAGAGCTCCGTAATCGG
>RFZE01000023.1 GCA_009920875.1 Alphaproteobacteria bacterium
AATGACATCGATATAATCAACGCCGCTTGAGACAAGTGATGGCCTGACCGATTACGGCTTGTTGTTGGATATTAGCGGCTGCGCGCATTTATTTGGCGGGGAACGGGCGCTGCTTGAAGATATGGCGGCAAGGCTGGCGACCTATCGCGACGGGCGCAGCATCACCCTGCGCGCCGCTATTGCCGGCAGTATTGGCGCAGCTTGGGGGCTGGCGCGCTTTGCCCCGAGTGATTTGACCATTGTGCCGGAAGGGCAAGATGCGGAAGCCGTATTGCCCTTGCCACCGGCCGCTTTGCGGCTCAGCCCACCGCATATTGATTTATGCCAGCGCCTTGGCCTCGATACGGTTGCTGAGTTGGCGCGTTTTCCACGCGCCGATTTGACCCGCCGTTTCGGCCCGACGCCGGTTTTGCGTTTGGAGCAGGCTTTGGGGCAGGCGGGGGAAAGTCTCAATCCCTATTTGCCGCCGCCGCAATTTCAGGCACATAAAAATCTGCCGCAAGGGGTCACGCAAATTGAGGCATTGGCCGTGCTGATTGGTGAGCTGTGCGCGGCATTGGCCGCACAATTGCAACAAGCCGGGCAGGGCGCGCAGCGGCTTGATTTGGCGCTCACCCGTTCCGACAATGCGGTGATGGCCTTGTCTTTGCCATTGGCGCATCCGTCTGCCGATGCGGCGCATATGCTGCGCTTGTTTGAAGAAAGATTGACGCGACTGTCGGGTGGCTTGGATGCCGGTTTCGGTATTGAGCAATTGCGCTTGGCGGCGGCGCGCACGGCAGAGATTGTTACGCCGCAAGAACATATCAGTTTAAGTGGCCGCTTGCGTAAAGCTGCGCCAATGGCTGCTTTGGGCGGGCTTTATGACAGGCTGGTCAGCCGCTTGGGGGCTAATGTGGTGGTGCGCCCCGTGCCGCATGCATCTTATATTCCCGAGCGTGCCGTGCGTTTTGCTTCCGTGTTGGAGGCGCAACAAAGCGGTGATGATGTCTCTTCTATTATTGACCCGGCCACGCGACCGCTTTTCATGCTGTGCGCGCCGGAGCCGATTGAGGTGATTGCCGAAATTCCCGAGGGCGCGCCATATCGCTTTCGCTGGCGACGCGTCTTGCACGAGGTCACCGCCGCATATGGGCCGGAGCGTATTGCGCCTGAATGGTGGGACGGTCTGGTCGGTGACAGGCAGAGTGCATCTATCGGGCATAATCGCCGCACCCGCGATTATTACCGCGTCGAAGACACGCAAGGCCATCGCTTCTGGCTCTATCGCGACGGGCTGTATGAGCGTGAAAAAGGCCAGCCGCGCTGGTTCATGCATGGGGTGTTTCCATGAGCGGGGCGGGGTTTGCCGAGCTGGCGGCAATCTCCAATTTCAGTTTTTTGCACGGCGCATCGCATCCGCAGGAAATGGTCGAAACCGCCGCCGCTTTCGGCTATCGCGCCATCGGTCTGGCCGACCGCAACACGCTGGCCGGTGTGGTGCGCGGTCACGCCGCCGCCAAACAAGCAGGATTACGCTATGTGCCCGGCGCGCGGCTGGTCACGCAATGCGGGTTTGAGGTGATTGCCTATCCGCGCAGTCGCGCCGCCTATGGCGCGCTGTCGCAATGTTTGACGCAAGCCAATCGGCGTGGCCGCAAGGGCGAATGCCTGCTCACAATCGATGATGTGTTGGGTTTGGCGCGCCATGCGGCCTTGTGCTGGTTGGCTGTGCCGCCGCCCCGATTGGAACCGATATTCGGTGAAAAGCTGGCGCAATTAGCCGCCGCGACGCGCCATGTCTATGCGCTTTTGGTGCCGCTTTACGGGGCTGATGACAAAGCGCGTTTTCGTGATATTGCGGCGCTGGCCGATTGGGCCGGCGCATCTGTGCTGGCCAGTTTCGACCCGTTTTATCACGCGCTCGAACGGCGACCTTTGCAGGATGTCGTGGCCTGTATTCGCCAGCATGTGCGGCTTGATGCGGCGGGCTATCGCCTCGCCGGCAATGCCGAGCGGCATATGAAGCCGGTGGCCGAGGCGCAGCGTTTATTCGCCGATTATCCGCAAGCGCTGGCCAATATTGAAAAGCTCTTGGCGGCGTGTGATTTCTCGCTCGATGAGCTGGCCTATCAATATCCTGAAGATGCGTTTGACCCCGTGCTCACCCCGCAGGAGCTTTTGGAAAAGCTGGCTTGGGACGGGGCGCATGCGCGGTTTCCCGATGGTGTGCCGGACAAGCTCGACGGGCTGATACGCCATGAATTGGCACTCATCAAGGATTTGAATTACGCCCCCTATTTTCTCACCGTGCATGATTTGGTGCGCTTTGCGCGCTCCAAACGCATTTTGTGCCAAGGGCGCGGCAGTGCCGCCAATTCTGCCGTGTGTTATTGCATCGGCATTACCGCAGTTGACCCGAGCCGTCTTGATTTATTGTTTGAGCGTTTCATCTCGGCCGAGCGCAATGAGCCGCCCGATATTGATGTTGATTTCGAGCATGAGCGGCGCGAAGAAATCATCCAATATATTTACGAGAAATACGGTCGCGAGAGGGCCGGTATTGCCGCCACGGTGATTACCTATCGGTCGCGCTCGGCGGTGCGCGAAGTGGCGAAAGTCATGGGGCTGTCGGGCGATGTTGCCAGCGCGCTGCTTGCCCTGAATTGGGGTGGCGGTGGCAAGCCGCCGCCGCGTGAACATGTCATTGAGGCGGGGCTTGACCCGGACACGCCGGGCATTGCTGCTACTTTGGCGCTGGCCGGTCAGCTTATCGGTTTTCCGCGCCATCTGTCGCAACATGTTGGCGGTTTTGTGATTACCAATGAGCGGCTGGATACGCTGGTGCCGATCGGCAATGCGGCGATGGATGACCGCACCTTCATCGAATGGGATAAGGACGATTTGGACGCGCTCGGCATGTTGAAAATCGATGTGCTGGCGCTCGGCATGCTGTCGGCCATACGCCGCAGCTTTGACCTCATCGCGGCGCATCACGGCAAGGTTTTTGAGCTGGCCGATGTGCCGCCGGAGGATAGCGCGGTTTATGACATGCTGTGCCGCGCCGAATCCATCGGTGTTTTTCAGGTCGAAAGCCGTGCGCAAATGAACATGCTGCCGCGCTTGAAGCCGCGTGACTTTTACGATTTGGTGGTCGAAGTGGCGATTGTCCGCCCCGGCCCGATACAGGGCGATATGGTGCATCCCTATTTGCGCCGCCGCAATGGCGAGGAGCCGGTCGCCTTTCCCTCGCAGGAATTGGAAGAAGTGCTGGGCAAGACGCTGGGCGTGCCATTGTTTCAAGAACAAGCCATGCGGATTGCCATTGTCGCGGCGGGCTTTACCCCCGCCGAGGCCGACCGCTTGCGCCGCGCCATGGCGACCTTTCGCAAAACCGGCATTATTCATGAGTTCGGGTTGCGCCTTGTCGATGGCATGGTGGCGCGTGGCTATGAGCGCGATTTTGCCGAGCGCTGCTTCAAACAAATTGAAGGTTTTGGCGAATATGGTTTTCCCGAAAGCCACGCCGCCAGTTTCGCCTTGCTGGTCTATGTCTCGGCTTGGCTCAAACATCATTACCCCGCCGCCTTTTGCGCCGCCCTCATCAACAGTCAGCCCATGGGCTTTTACGCCCCCGCGCAATTGGTCGCCGAGGCCAAGCGGCAGGGCGTCATCGCTTTGCCCGTATGCATTAACGCCTCAGATGCTGAAGCCGATTTGGAAAATACCGGTGAGACCATCGCCTTGCGGCTCGGCTTCAATCAAATCAGCGGTCTGTTGAAAGCCGATGCCGAGGCGCTGGTCGCGGCGCGTCATCAAGGCGGGGCGTTTGACAGTGTCGCCGATTGCGCGGCACGCGCTGCCATTGGCGTGGCGACATTGGAGCGTTTGGCGCGCGCCGATGCCTTTGCTGCGCTTGGCCTGACGCGTCGCCAAGCCTTATGGGCGGTGCGCGCGCTGGCGCCGGAAAGCAAAGCGCCCGCCTTGCCGCTGTTTGACGGGCAGGGCGTATCGCCTGCTGTGGCCGAAGATGAACACGCCGCTTTGCCCGCTTTGCCGCCCGGCATGGAAGTGTTGGAAGATTATGCCGCTTTACGATTGTCGCTGAAAAACCACCCCATGGCGTTTTTGCGCGACAGGCTGGCGGCGCAGCATGTGCAGCCGCTCGCAAGCTTGCAAAATGCCCCCAATGGCAAGCGCATCACCATTGCCGGTTTGGTGATTTGTCGCCAGCGTCCGGGCAGTGCCAAAGGCGTGGTGTTTTTGACGCTGGAAGATGAAACCGGCACCGGCAATATTGTCGTTTGGCCCGACCGTTTTGAACGCTATCGCCGCATCACCATTGGCGCGCGGCTGATGCGCATTGAAGGCCGCGTGCAAAGAAGCGGCATTGTCGTGCATGTGGTGGCCGAGCGGCTGCACGATATCTCATCTTCCTTGTTGCAGCTGACCGCTCAGCACGGCATGGACTCAACCGCCCATCTGCCGAAAGTTTTACGCCCAAAACGCCAAACGGGGCGTAAAACGCCACGTGAAATGGCATGGCGGGGGGAGTGAGCGGGGTGATTACTCCGCCGCTTGTTTTTCAGCTTCCATTTCAGCGAGATATTTTTCCGCTTCCAGTGCCGCCATGCAGCCCATGCCGGCGGCGGTGACCGCTTGGCGGTAAATATCATCGGTCACATCTCCGGCGGCATAAACGCCCGGTATGGATGTGGCGGTGGAATTGTCTGCCGTGATGAGATAGCCGCCCGCTTTGGTTTCCAGCTGCGCGGCGAATAATTCGGTCGAGGGCGCGTGGCCAATGGCGATGAAAACGCCGTCGGCTTCCACCTCATGCGTGTCGCCGGTCTTGGTGTTTTTAATGCGCGCGCCGGTGACGCCGAGCGGGTTTTCATCACCGAGAATTTCATCAATCGCGCTGTCCCACAGCACATTGATTTTCTCATGCGCCAGCAAACGCTGCTCAAGAATCTTCTCGCAGCGCAGCGCATCGCGCCGATGCACCAGCGTCACTTCGCTGGCAAAATTGGTCAGGAACAAAGCCTCTTCCACGGCGGTATTGCCACCGCCGACAACCAGCACTTTTTTATTGCGATAGAAAAACCCGTCGCATGTGGCACAGGCCGACACGCCAAAGCCTTGAAACTTGTCTTCCGAGGGCAGGCCCAGCCATTTGGCTTGTGCGCCGGTGGCAATCACCACCGTATCGGCGGTGAAGCTCTGGCCGCTATCGCCTTTGGCAGTGAAGGGGCGCACGCTCAAATCCACCTCGGTGATGATGTCGGAAACAATTTGTGTGCCGACATTGGCGGCTTGCGCTTCCATTTGTTCCATCAGCCAGGGCCCTTGCACGGCTTCGGCAAAGCCCGGATAGTTTTCGACATCTGTGGTAATGGTCAATTGTCCGCCCGGTTGAATGCCGCGCACCAGCACCGGTTCCAGCATGGCGCGGGCGGCATAAATGGCGGCAGTGTAGCCGGCCGGGCCGGAACCGATAATCAACATTTTCGCGTGTTTGGCGTCGCTCATAGCACTCTCCGAAATCTTGTCCTTAATGTAGGGACGATTCCGCAAATCCCAAGAGGCCAGCTTGCCACAGGCGCATCTTATTCAGAGGTTTTATGCGCCGCATAAGCGGTTTGAATGGCGGCAGCAATCTCTTGTGTCGGATTATACGATTGCGTCGGCCAGCTTTCCAACGCGCCGTCAAACGGGCGGGTGATGTCAGCGTCCATCAGCGCATCATGAAAACGATTAAACTTGGCCGAGCCGCCGCGCAGTTGAAACACTTGCACCGGCACGCCGGGCAGGCATGCCTCACCGACCATATTCACTGAATCCGCCGTGACGATAATCTGCTCGGCCAGCCCCAGCATGGCGTGATAGGGGTTGTCACCCACATTATCCCAGAGGTAATGGCTGCCATCGGGCAGGGCTGCGCGCAGCTTTTCGGCATAAGCATCGGGTGAGCGGCGCGACAGGGTGATGATTAAAAAATGCCCTTGCGCGGCCAGCGCTGCCAAACCATCGGCCAGTTTTTGCATTTCATCAGCCGCGAATGGATAGACGCTATTGGGCCCGCCAATCAGCACGGCAATTTTCTTGCCGCGCACCGTGTCGGGTAACAGCCGCGCCTTCATTTTGTCGGCGGCGGTGTGCAGCATGTCTTGCGTCATGCCATGCGGTGATAAAAGCGTGCGCATCGCACCCGCGCATCGGTCATGTGCCGGGGCCCAGACGAAATCAAAATGGCGTGGGCTGACAATCGGATCTTGCAGAAAAACCGTAAACACCGCACCGCGTGAAGCGCGTTTGATAAAGCGCGCATGCGGCACGGCCTGGCGGCCACTGGCAATCACCATATCGGGGAAGGGCGGGGCTATTTGGTCGTCACGCGCAGCCGCGCCTTCAGCCAAACGATAGGGGGCGAGCCATTTATAGGGGGGCGATAAATCAGTATGGATGAGGCGAAATGGACCGCCGAGAGCGGTGGCAACGCCTTCCACCAGAACATCATTGCCGCGCCGTCCACCGGTTATGCCCCAAATCTTGGTCAAATCTGCCCAGTCCCTGTTTCATTTATTTCAAAAACGAGTATTATTATTACCTGCTAATCGGGTTTCAGAAAGCAAAAACGGTGTTGGCACCATGAAAAAGCCGCGTCTTGACGATATCGACCTCAAAATTCTGCGCATTATGCAGACTGATGGGCGCGTGACCAATGTTGAATTGGCGCGCCAAGCCGGTATTTCTGCGCCGCCATGCTTGCGTCGCGTGCGCGCGCTGGAAAAGGCCGGTTTCATTACCGGTTATTTTGCCGAGCTGGACGCCCAAATGTTGGGGCTGGGCGTCACTGTCTTCGCCATGGTCGGGCTGGAAAGCCAAGCCGAAAATGATCTGCAAGCCTTTGAAAAGCGCGTCGCCGATTGGCCGGAGGTGCTGGAATGTCACATGCTGAACGGCGAAATTGATTTCATTTTGAAATGCATAGCGCCCGATTTGGAGAGCTTTCAGGAGTTCCTCACCAAAAAACTGACACCGGCGCCCAATGTCGCCAATGTCCGAACCTCGCTGACCATTCGCCGCTCGAAAGGCCGCACGGCATTACCGATTGGTGAAGCTACTTAAACTTCACGCCCAAAATTTCGTATGATTTACCGCCGCCCGGCGTGTTGACCTCAACACTGTCGCCGACACTTTTGCCGATAAGCGCACGGGCAATCGGGGAAGAAATGGAAATCTTGCGCTGTTCGAGGTCGGCCTCGAAATCGCCGACAATTTGATAGGTTACTTCGGCATCCGTGTCTTCATCGACCAGTTTCACCGTGGCGCCGAATTTCACATCCTTGCCGCTCAGGCTGGCGACATCAATCACATCGGCGCGATTGATCATGTCTTCCAGCTCCATAATGCGGCCTTCATTGTGGCTCTGCTGTTCTTTGGCGGCGTGATATTCGGCGTTTTCCGACAAATCACCATGCGCGCGCGCTTCTGAAATGGCCTTGATGATGCGTTGCCGCTCAGGCCCTTTCAGACGCTTTAATTCAGTGTCCAGCGCATCATAGCCGCCGGATGTCATAGGCACGGTTTCCATGCAATCCTCCCCGCTCAGAAGTGAGCAGAATTTTAGTTTTCACAAAACTTATGAAATTGGCAAGTTTTTTGCTCACCGATAATGCTTTTTACAGACGCGCTGCATAATCCTGCAGGCTGGTGACGGTCAATTCCTCTGTTCCCAAAGCGGCAATCGCCGCCACCGCCGCCTCGGCACCGGCCAAAGTGGTGTAATAGGGCACTTTCATTTCCAGCGTGGTGCGGCGAATGGATTTACTGTCGGCCAGCGATTTCTCGCCCTCTGTCGTATTGACGACCAGTTGCACATCCCCATTTTTAATGGCGTCGACAATATGCGGACGGCCTTCCGCCACTTTATTAATGGGTTCGACCTGCACACCATTTTGCGCCAAAAAGGCCGCCGTGCCGCCCGTAGCTATCAGGGTGAAACCCAATTCTTCCAGTCTTTTGGCCGGCACAATGGCGCGTTGCTTGTCGCTTTCGCGCACAGAGATAAAGGCAGTGCCGCTATCGGGCAAAATTATGCTGCTGCCAAGCTGGCTTTTGGCAAAGGCCGTCGCAAAATCCAAATCCAAGCCCATCACTTCGCCGGTCGAACGCATTTCCGGGCCCAATACGGTATCAACGCCCGGGAAACGGGCAAAAGGAAACACGCTTTCCTTAACCGCAATATGGTCATAGCTTTGCGCTTTCAAGCCAAACTCAGATAACGGCGCACCCGCCATCAGACGCGCCGCAATGCGTGCAATCGGCTGGCCCAGCACTTTGGCGACAAAGGGCACAGTGCGGCTGGCACGCGGATTGACTTCAATGACGAAAATCGTCTCACCCTGCACGGCAAATTGCACATTCATCAGCCCGACCACATTCAGCGCTTTGGCCATGGCGGTGGCTTGGCGGCTCAATTCTTCGATAATCTCTTGCGACAGAGAATGCGGCGGCATGGAGCAGGCGCTATCGCCCGAATGCACACCGGCTTCTTCAATATGCTCCAGAATACCGGCGACGAACACTTCATCACCATCGCTCAACACATCGACATCAAGCTCTGTCGCATCGCGCAAATAGCCGTCAATCAACACCGGACTGTCGCCCGACACGACAACCGCCTCGCGCATATAGCGTTCAAGTTGTGCATCATTATCGACGATTTCCATGGCACGCCCACCCAATACATAAGACGGGCGAATGACCACAGGGAAACCGATCTCGGCGGCAATGGCGCGTGCTTCATCGGCTGAACGCGCAATACCATTATCGGGTTGGCGCAGGTCAAGCCGTTCCAGCAGGTCTTTGAAGCGGTCGCGGTCTTCGGCCAAATCAATGGCATCGGGGTCCGTGCCGAGAATGGGAACGCCTGCTTTTTCCAATGCTTGCGACAGTTTAAGCGGCGTTTGCCCGCCAAATTGCACAATGACGCCGGCCAAGCTGCCGTTCTCTTGTTCGCGACCGAGAATTTCCAGCACATCTTCTTGCGTCAGCGGCTCAAAATACAGCCGGTCAGATGTGTCATAATCGGTCGACACGGTTTCGGGATTGCAATTGACCATAATGCTTTCAATGCCCGCATCTTCCAGCGCATAGGCCGCGTGACAGCAGCAATAGTCAAATTCAATACCTTGCCCGATACGGTTCGGCCCACCGCCCAAAATCACCGCCTTTTTGCGGTCGCTCGGTTCGGCCTCTTGCTGTCCACCAAAGGCGGACGGCGCATCATAGCTGGAATAAAGATAGGGCGTGCCGGCAGCGAACTCAGCCGCGCAAGTGTCGATTTGACGGAAATAGGGGCGCACATTCAAATTGTGACGCTCGGCGCGCACGCTGTCTTCATCGCTGCCAATCAATTCGGCGAGCCGCTCATCGGCAAAGCCCATGGCTTTGACTGCGCGCATGGCTTCCTCATTATCGGGCAGGCCGTGCTCGGCAATTTTCCCTTCCATGGCGATGATGTCGCCCAATTGTTCGATAAACCACGGGCTGAAATGCGACAGACCGCAAACATCTTCTTGGCTCATGCCTTGGCGCAGCGCATGTGCCGCCATGAGCAAACGCGACGGGGTGGCGGTGGTCAGCGCGGCGCGCATGTCGGCCAAGCCTTCTTCGGTGCTGATATCGGGCGCGTCTTCCGGTGCGTTTAAGCCGGTCAATCCGGTTTCCAAAGAGCGCAGGGCTTTTTGCAGGCTTTCTTTGAAATTGCGGCCAATCGCCATGGCCTCGCCGACCGACTTCATGGCGGTGGTCAAAAGCGGTTCGGCTCCGGGGAATTTCTCAAAGGCAAAGCGTGGAATTTTGGTGACGACATAATCAATGGTCGGCTCAAAACTGGCAGGCGTGATGCCGGTAATGTCATTCATCAATTCATCAAGCGTATAACCGACAGCCAGCTTGGCGGCGATTTTGGCAATCGGGAAGCCGGTCGCTTTCGATGCCAAAGCCGAAGAACGCGACACACGCGGGTTCATCTCAATAACGACCAGCCGCCCGTCTTTCGGATTGACGGCAAATTGCACATTGGAGCCGCCCGTCTCAACACCGATTTCGCGCAAGACGGCAATCGAGGCGTTGCGCATGATTTGAAATTCGCGGTCGGTCAGCGTCAGGGCCGGTGCGACAGTGATGCTGTCGCCTGTATGCACGCCCATCGGGTCGACATTTTCAATCGAACAGACAATGATGCAATTATCGGCGCGGTCGCGCACCACTTCCATCTCATATTCTTTCCAGCCGAGCACGCTTTCTTCGACCAGAACTTCGGTGACAGGCGAGGCGTCCAAACCGCCTTCAATAATGGTGATGAATTCTTCCCGATTATAAGCAATACCGCCGCCGGTGCCGCCCATGGTAAAGCTCGGTCGGATAATCGTCGGCAAGCCGACAAACTCCAAGGCTTCAAGCGCTTCTTCCAATGTGTTGGCGACACGAGAGCGCGGGCTTTCCAAGCCGATTTTATCCATTGCCTTGCGAAATAACAGCCGGTCTTCGGCCTTATTAATGGCTTCAAGGTCGGCGCCGATAAGCTGCACATTCAGCTTTTCCAAAGTGCCGTTTTCGGCCAGTGATATGGCCGTGTTTAGCGCGGTTTGCCCGCCCATGGTCGGCAGCAAAGCGTCGGGTTTTTCTTTTTCAATTATTTTCGCCACAACATCCGGCGTAATCGGTTCGATATAGGTGGCGTCGGCCAATTCCGGGTCGGTCATAATGGTCGCTGGGTTGGAATTGACCAATATGACTTTATAGCCTTCTTCGCGCAGCGCTTTACACGCTTGCGCGCCGGAATAGTCAAACTCGCACGCTTGGCCGATAACAATCGGCCCGGCGCCGATAATCATAATGCTGGAAAGGTCGGTGCGTTTGGGCATCAGGCGTCTCCCCGCATGGCGGTTACAAAGCGGTCAAAAAGATAATGGCTGTCTTGCGGCCCGGGCGAGGCTTCAGGGTGATATTGCACCGAGAAGACCGGCTTGTCTTTCAGGGCAATGCCGCAATTCGTGCCGTCAAACAGGCTGATATGGGTTTCTTCTACCGTCGCGGGCAGGCTATCGCGGTCAACCGTGAAGCCATGATTCATCGAGGTGATTTCCACCTTGCCGGTGGTCAAATCTTTCACCGGATGATTGGCCCCGTGATGGCCTTGCTTCATTTTGACGGTTTGCGCACCAAGCGCACGCGCCAGCATTTGATGGCCAAGACAAATGCCGAAAACCGGCTTGCCGCTGGCTACCAATGTCTCGATTTCACCGACGGCATAATCGCCGGTCGCCGCCGGATCGCCCGGCCCGTTGGACAGAAAAATACCGTCAGGTGAAAGCGCCAGCACATCATCGGCTTTACTGTTGGCGGGCAATACCGAGACGCGGCAGCCCGCTTCAACCAAACAGCGCAATATGTTTTTCTTCACCCCATAATCCAGCGCCACGACATGCAAGCCGTCAGCGCTGTCGCTAAAGCCATCATTCCATGCCCAACGGCCTTCGTCCCAGCCATAAGTATCGGCGCTGCTCACCTCGGCTGCCAAATCAGCCCCTTCCAATCCGGCAAAACCGGCCAGTTCTGCTTGCAGCGCCTCGACATCAAATTGACCATCAGGGGCGTGTGCCAAAATGGCGTTAAACATGCCGTTGTCTCGAATATGGGCGGTGATGGCGCGCGTATCGACACCGCTTATGCCGATAAGGTTTTTCTCGCTCAACCAATCGTTCAAATGTTTGGTATTGCGGTAATTGGCAGGCTCGGTAATCGCTTCACGAATAATCAACCCATGCGCGGCGCGCGGGTTTTTGCCGTTTGACGTTTCAATATCTTCATCATTGGTGCCGACATTGCCGACATGCGGAAAGGTGAAAGTGACAATCTGTCCGGCATAAGACGGGTCGGTGAGGATTTCCTGATAGCCGGTCATGGCGGTGTTGAAACACACTTCGCCTATGGTGTGGCCGGTTGCGCCAATGCCATAGCCGTAAAATGTCTCGCCGGAAGCGGTCAATAGAAGAGCTGTTTTGGTGGGAGGTTGCCAAACACTCATGACGCCTTCACTCCTTCAATGCATGATTTGCTGATGGAAAAAACAGGCAAAAAAAATGCCTCTGCCGCTGTTGCGACCGAGGCGATGGGGATGATGACAACATCCATGAAGAAACCTTTTTTTGCGTGCCAAATTCACGGGAAACTATTAGAAGCACGGGCCTCGGTCAAGCCGTGAAAAAAAGAATCCCGTGATTAAAATAAGCGAATAAAAACAATACCCTAATTCATGCCCGCGCACGCAAATGTGCAAAACGCTCAGCGCCATGGCGAATCTGCCCGGCCATGGTGCAGGCTTTTCGGGTGATTCTTTCACAGGCCGCATCTCAGTGATTGCCAAAGCCGCTGCAATGGCATATATCAGCCTCTCTGACGCGAGTGTCATCAAGGAGGCGACCATGCAGGAGCGTTTCACCGAAGCGCTTAAGGAAGCGGTCAAAAGCCAAGACAAAATCCGCATTTCGACTTTGCGGCTTATCACAGCCGCCATTAAAGACCGCGACATTGCCGCACGTGGTGCCGATAGGGGCGAGGGCGCGAGCGATGAGCAGGTGCTGGAAATTCTTGCCAAAATGGTCAAGCAGCGACAAGAAGCCGCCGCGACTTATGAGGAAGCGGGGCGCTTGGAACTGGCCGAGCAGGAACGCGCTGAAATTCTTGTCATTGAAGAATTTTTGCCGGCGCAGTTGAGCGATGATGAAATCCAAGCAGCGGTTGATGAGGCGATTGCCCAAACGGCTGCCGCGTCTTTGAAAGATATGGGCAAAGTCATGGGCGTGCTGAAAGGCAAATATGCCGGTCAGATGGATTTCGGCAAAGCCGGTGGGTTGGTGAAGCAGCAATTGGGCTGATTTTCTCTGCCTTTACATTCATGCACAATTTATCTTTCGCCTCGTGTGGCGAGAACAGCCATAAGGCCTTAATGTAGGCGCATGGCGTTTCCTTCTGGCTTCCTTGATGAAATAAAAAACCGTGTTGCCGTGTCGGATGTGGTGGCGCGCAAGGTGAAATTGCAGCGCCGCGGCCGCGAATTTGTCGGCCTCAGCCCGTTCAAGCAAGAACGCACACCCTCTTTCACCGTCAATGATGACAAGCAATTTTATCACTGCTTTTCCACAGGCAAACATGGGTCGATATTTGACTTCCTGATGGAAACCGAAGGCTTGAGCTTCCCTGAAGCGGTTGAGCGGCTCGCCTCAGAAGCAGGATTGCCAATGCCGGAGCGCGATCCGCGCGCGGCTGAACGGGCCCAAAAACAGGCCGGTCTGGTCGATGTGACAGAGGCGGCGGCAAAGTGGTTTCAGGCGCAATTGAAAACACCGGCAGCCGATGAGGCGCGCGCTTATTTGGAGCGGCGCGGCGTGACCCAGAAAATGATTGAAGCTTTTCGCATCGGATATGCGCCGCGTGCGCGCACCGCTTTGCTTGAGCATTTAACGGCGCGCAATATTGGCGTCGATAAGGTGATTGAAAGCGGCATGGCCATTAAGCCCGATGACAATAAAGCACCCTATGACCGCTTTCGCGACCGCATTATTTTTCCGATTGCCGATACGCGCGGCCGGGTGATTGCTTTTGGCGGGCGCGCCATGCAAGCCGATGCACCGGCCAAATATCTCAATTCGCCTGACACGCCCTTATTCGATAAAAGCCGCGTTTTGTATAATTTCTCTTTGGCCCGTCAGCCGGCCTATGACAGCGGCGATTTGCTGGTCGCTGAAGGCTATATGGATGTTGTCGGACTGGCGCATGCCGGATTTCATCATGCGGTAGCGCCCATGGGCACGGCGCTGACCGAAGAACAGATTCATCTGGCTTGGCGCATGGCGGTGGAGCCGATTTTATGCCTCGATGGCGACCAAGCGGGTTTGCGCGCCGCTTACCGCGCCATTGACCGCGCTTTGCCGCTATTGAAGCCGGGCTATTCACTGCGCTTTGCCATGTTGCCGCCCGGTAAAGACCCTGATGATGTGGTGCGCGAAGGCGGGGCTGAGGCCATGCAGGCGATTTTGGGTAAAGCCATGAGCCTGCTTGATCTGATGTGGGAGCGCGAAATTGAAGCGGCGCCATGGGATACGCCGGAGCGCGCTGCTGCCTTGAAAAAGCGCCTGCGTGAGGCGGTCAATCGTGTGCAAGATGGCGATGTGAAGGCGCTGTATGGTCAAGAGATAAAAAAGCGCCTTGATAAGTTGCTCGGCAATCAGCCCATGCCGCGCGGCAGTGGCGGGGGCGGAAAATATCGCGCTCAGCATACTTATCGGGCGCAACCGACCTCGGAAGTGCGGCGCTCGGCGCTGGCGACAGGGGCCGATGATTGGTTGCCGCGCGAAGCGCTCATTGTGTTGATTGTGTTCCAGCATCCGGCGGTTTTATTGCATCACCGCGACAGTTTTGAGGCGATGACGTTGAAAAGTGCGGTGCTTGATACATTACGCTTTGAAATTATTGATTATTTTGACGGTCTTGACGCGCAAGATGCGACCGCTCAAGGGCTTGACAATGCCGGTCTGACAGGGCATTTGATGGATAGGGGAAAACAGGATGTCAGCGTGCGTTTGGCCAATATGCCCGAGGCGCGCAGGTTGAGTTTTGCACGTTTGGATGCGGATTTGGAAGAAGTGTTGGCCGGTTGGCTTGAAGTTACACAATTACACCATAAATTACAGACATTAGCGGTCGAACAGCAGCAGGCCGAAGCAGAACTCGAGAATGAATTAATGCGCGAAGAGGGTAATTCCCAAGATGCGCTGGATCGCTTACTGGCGATAAAAAGTGAGATTGCGGCTCTGGAACGCCAAGACAGCAGCGTCGTGTAAGTTTAACGTGAGAGGGGTCACGGAGACATAAATGGCGAAGAAAAAGGCCAACACAAAAACACAAGAGGTCGAAACCGGCGATAGCCCGCTTATCGACATGAATAATCGCGACGTGAAGCGCATGATTAAGGCTGCCAAAGAAAGCGGCTTTGTCACTTATGATGCGCTGAACAAAGTCTTGCCGCCGGAAGAGTTTTCGTCCGAACAGATTGAAGACATTATGGCCATGCTGTCGCAAATGGGCATTACCGTTGTTGAAAATGATGATGGCGATAATGATGCTGACAGCGAGGATGGCGAAGCCAAAGCCGCCAATGATGACGGTGCCAGCACGGCAGTCGCCAAGACAGCCAAAACCACCGGCACGGGCGAACGCACGGATGATCCGGTGCGCATGTATTTGCGCGAAATGGGATCGGTCGAATTGCTGTCGCGCGAAGGCGAGATTGCCATTGCCAAGCGCATAGAAGCCGGACGCGAAACCATGATTGCGGGCCTCTGCGAAAGCCCGCTGACCTTTCAGGCGATTATCATTTGGCGCGATGAATTGAACGAAGGCAAAGTGCTGCTGCGCGACATTATCGATTTGGACGCCACTTTTGCCGGCCCGGAAGCGAAAAAAATTGACCGCTCTGCCGAGGGTGCGGCTCCGCCGCCATCTGGCGCACCATCGGGTGAAGCGGAAGGCGAGCCGGATGAAGATGATGAAGAAGCCGATGCCAATATGTCGCTCTCAGCGATGGAGATGGAGCTGAAGCCGAAAGTCTTGGGCAGTTTTGACGTTATTGCCAGCACTTATAAAAAATTACGCCGTCTGCAAGACCAAAGCGTTGAACTGCAGGCCAAGAATAAAGAACTTGGCACGGCGCAGCAAAACCGCCTCACCAAATTAAGCAGTGAAATCATTGATGAGGTGAAAGGTCTGTCGCTCAATAATAATCGGATTGAAGCGTTGGTTGAGCAACTTTACACCATCAATAAGCGGCTGGTCGGGCTGGAAACCCAGCTTTGGCGTCTGGCGCAAAAAACCGGCGTCACGCGCGAGGATTTCCTCAAGCAATATCAGGGCAATGAATATGAAGCCAATTGGGCGCGCCGTGTTGGCCGCTTGACCGGCAAGGGGTGGAAGACCTTTATCCAAAAAAACCGCGATGAGGTGAAAGACATTCGCAGTGAAATTCAGGAATTGGCCAATGAAACCGGCCTTAATATTTCTGAGTTTCGCCGCATTGTCCGTACGGTGCAAAAAGGTGAGCGCGAAGCGCGTATCGCCAAAAAGGAAATGGTCGAAGCCAATTTGCGCTTGGTCATTTCGATTGCCAAAAAATACACCAATCGCGGCCTGCAATTCCTTGATTTGATCCAAGAAGGCAATATTGGCCTGATG
>RFZE01000221.1 GCA_009920875.1 Alphaproteobacteria bacterium
TTGACGAAAATCTCGCGCGGCACGGGTCGGTTTTCATAAAACTGACCGATGAAAGCTTCGAGAATTTCCTGCTCGGCTTGGTCGGGCTCATGGCGCGGAAAATAGGCCTTATTGCCGAGATTTTGTCCGGCGCGAAAAAAGAACACTTGCACGCAAGATTGCCCACCCTGTTTTTCAATGGCAATGACATCGGCTTCGGTTATATCGCCCGGGTTGATGCCGCTATCTTGCTGCACATAAGTCAGGGCGCGAATGCGGTCGCGCGCGGCGGCAGCGGCTTCAAAATCCGTCGCTTCGCTGGCCGCTTGCATTTTTTCCAGCAGCGCATCTTGCACTTGTCGGCTTTTGCCGTTCAGAAAATCGCGCGCTTCTTCGACCAGTTCGGCATAATCGGCGATCGAAATTTCACCCGTGCACGGGGCGCTGCAGCGCTTGATTTGATAGAGCAAGCAAGGGCGGCTGCGGCTGTCATAAACACTGTCGGAACAAGAGCGCAGCAAAAAGGCACGCTGCAATGTGTTGAGCGTGCGATTGACCGCCCCGGCCGATGCGAAAGGCCCGAAATAAGCGCCCGGCCGTTTGCGTGCGCCGCGATGTTTATAAAGCTGCGGCACATCATGGTCTTCGGCCAGCAAAATATAGGGGAAGCTTTTATCGTCGCGCAGCAATACATTATAGCGCGGCTTCATTTTCTTGATCAGATTGGCTTCCAAAAGTAGCGCGTCGGTTTCGGTTTCGGTGCGGATAAATTCCATATCGCGGGTCGCGTCAATCATCCGCAAAATGCGATTATTGTGACCGGTCGGACGGGCATAGGAACGCACCCGCGCTTTCAAATTTTTTGCCTTGCCGACATATAGCGCATTGCCCTCGCCATCGAGCATGCGATAGACACCGGGCGCGCTGGGCAGCGTCGCCACTTTCGCCTCAATCAGCGCACGGCCGGTTTCCTGCGGCGTTTCATTTCGGTTTTCGTTCACGATATTTTATCCGATCCCCATGGTCTGCCAGTTTAGCGAGTTTGCATAAATTTGGGCGATTTTCTGACCGCAATTTAATTCACGAGTCCTGTGGATAAACATGTGCAGAAAATAACCGATTGTCGGTCAAGCTATTGATTTATATAGCCTCCAAACCCATTGCACATAAAATAGGCAATAATATTAAGGTATTGATATTATTTATAAAAACAAAATCAAGCGGCCAAAAAAAATATTTTTTTCGACTTGTTTTTAGACTTTACAACAGTCAATTTTTTTTGCAGACGCGTGTGAATTACTCGCCTTTTACGATTTTCTTATTTAAATCAACTGCTTGCGAGATAATTTGTCGCATCGAAAGGGGCAAAAAGGGCTGAAAAGTGCGGAATTTGGGGCAGAAAATTCAGCTACGCAGGCGAGAAATTGCAATTCCAATGTCGAGATAATCAGTATCAACTAAAATCTCTATTTCTAAATTTACAGTAAATGGCATTCCGCACTTGAGCAGATGTGTACGAGA
>RFZE01000222.1 GCA_009920875.1 Alphaproteobacteria bacterium
CGGCCAGCGCATCGGCATCGGTGAATTTGCCGCCATTTTGTCCATCCGTGCCAACAAAATCAGTGTCGCAAAATGTGCATTGCGCGGTGGCGCGGTCTTCTTCGCGGCCTGACCAGAGATTGCAGCCCGAAAAGCGACAAAACACGGCGGGACGACCGGCTTGTGCGCCTTCGCCTTGCAGGGTGAAGAAGATTTCTTTGACGCTGTAACTCATGACGCTTTCCATTTCTCATATCCGGCGGCGCGCAATTCGCAAGCCGGACAGTCGCCGCAGCCATAGCCCCAATCATGGCGATTGTCGCGATCGCCGCGATAGCATGTGTGGCTGTGCTCCAGCGTAATCTCAACCAGCGCATCGCCGCCCAGTTGATGCGCCAGCGTCCAAGTTTCGGCCTTGTCGATATGCATCAGCGGCGTGTCGATGTGGATGTTGCTTTCCATGCCTTTGTTAATGGCTTGCCCCAGCGCGTCCAGCGTATCGCGGCGACAATCGGGATAGCCCGAATAATCTGTCTCGCACATGCCGCCGACCAGCACGCCCAGTCCGCGCCGATAAGCCAGCGCCGCGCCATAGGTGAGGAACAAAAGATTGCGCCCGGGCACAAAGGTTGATGGCAGATTGTTTTCCATCATTTTTATTTCGCCATCGCCGATGAGGGCCGTGCCACCAATCTCAGCCAGAGCGGGCAGGGGCAAAGTGTGATCGTCGCCCAGCTTCGGGCCCCAATCACGCAATTGGCTGATTTCGCGGCGCAGCGCATCGCGGCACGCCAGTTCAACCTTATGGGTTTGCCCATAATAAAAGCCCAGAGTCTCGACATGGGTAAACCTGTCTAACGCATAGGCCAGACAGGCGGTGGAATCCTGCCCACCGGAAAACAAAACCAAAGCTTTTTCTTGCGCGCTCATGCTTTCTTTTAGACCAATTTGCACAGGGTTGGGAATTAGGATAAGACAGCGACAATATAGGCCAAATAAGCGAGGGCGAAATGACTGCCATTCTTGACATTATTGCACGTGAAATTCTTGATAGCCGCGGTAATCCGACGGTTGAGGTCGATGTATTGCTGGAAGACGGCAGCTTTGGCCGCGCCGCCGTGCCGTCGGGTGCCTCGACAGGCCAATATGAAGCGGTTGAGCTGCGCGATGGCGACAAGAAGCGTTATCTCGGCAAAGGCGTTCAAAAAGCCGTTGATGCGGTGAATGGCGAGATTTTCTCAGCCCTGTGCGGCATGGACGCGACCGAGCAATTGCATCTCGACCGCATCATGCAGGAATTGGACGGCACGGATAATAAAGCGCGTCTCGGGGCCAATGCCATTTTGGGTGTTTCTATGGCAGTGGCGAAAGCGGCGGCTGAAAGCCAAGCCACGCCGCTTTGGCGTTATATTGGTGGGGCCAATGCCAAGACTTTGCCGGTGCCGATGATGAATATTGTCAATGGCGGGGCGCATGCCGACAATCCGATTGATGTGCAGGAATTTATGATTATG
>RFZE01000223.1 GCA_009920875.1 Alphaproteobacteria bacterium
TGCCGCTCGATACGCCGGGCGTTGAGATTGTCCGCATGCTGCCGGTCTTCGGTTATGACGATGCGCCGCATGGCCATGCCGAAGTGCTGCTGAAAGATGTCCGCGTGCCGGCTGAAAATCTGCTGCTCGGCGAAGGCCGCGGCTTTGAGATTGCGCAAGGCCGCCTTGGCCCGGGCCGCATTCACCACTGCATGCGCACCATTGGTGTCGCAGAACGTGCATTGGAAAAAATGTGCGAGCGTTTGATGAGCCGCACGGCGTTTGGCAAGCGCGTTGCCGACCAAAGCATTTGGGAACAACGCATCGCCGAAGCGCGCACCAATATTGAAATGACCCGCCTGTTGACCATGAAAGCCGCCTATATGATGGATACGGTCGGCAATAAGGTTGCCAAAAGCGAGATTGCGCAAATTAAAGTTGCCGGTCCGCGCATTGCCCTGCAAATCATTGATGACGCCATTCAGGCGCATGGCGGCGGCGGTGTCACCACTGATTTCGGTCTGGCGCGCATGTATTCAGGCATTCGCACCTTGCGCATTGCTGACGGCCCCGATGAAGTGCACAACCGCACCATTGCCCGTCTCGAGATGAAAAAATATGCCGATCTCAGCCAAGCCGGCGATGCTGACTTGAAAACACTGGATGTGCCGCGCTCATAATCGCGACACTGAAACCCAACATGAAACCCCGCTCCGGAAACAGGGCGGGGTTTTTTCTTGCTTGCTAGCGCCGCCCGAACAGCCGTTCAATATCGGCCAGTTTCAATTCCACATAGGTCGGGCGACCATGATTGCATTGGCCGGAATTGGGTGTCGCTTCCATATCGCGCAACAGCGCGTTCATTTCATCCGTATTCAAACGCCTACCCGCGCGCACCGAAGTATGGCAGGCCAGCGTGCCGGCAATTTCTTCCAGCTTTTCTTTCAGCGCCAAACCGGCCCCCAATTCGCGCATTTCTTCCGCCATATCGGCCAGCATGAGTTTCAAATCCGCGCCATAAAGCATGGCCGGCACTTCGCGCAGCATCACCGCTTTGCGCCCCGCTTGGGCGGGGCCGAAATCTTCAATGACGAAACCAAGCTCGGCCAACTCATCGGCGCGCGCTAGCAATATTGCCGCCGCCTCTTCTTCCAATTCGGCAATCTCAGGCACCAGCAAAATCTGCCGCTTAATTCCGGCCTCGGCAATTTGCGCTTTCATGCGCTCATAGACCAAACGCTCATGCGCCGCATGCTGGTCAACAATCACAAAACCGTCATGCGTTTGTGCCAGCACATATGTCTCGTGCAATTGCGCGCGCGCCAGACCGAGCGGTAAATGGGCCGGTGCCGGTTCGGCCATCGCCGCAGCCGCTTGCGGGGTCGACAGCCAATCGGCCGCTGCTTCCGCCATGCCTTCCCCCATGTTTTCAGTTGAGGGGCCTAGCGGCGCTTGGAAATTTTGCGCCGCAGCGAAATCGCCCTGCCGCCCC
>RFZE01000224.1 GCA_009920875.1 Alphaproteobacteria bacterium
GGCGCGAAAGTGGCGGTGGCGGAAGAATATCGCGTCGGCGGCACATGCGTTATTCGCGGCTGCGTGCCGAAAAAGCTGTTTGTCTATGCCAGCCATTTCGCCGAAGAGTTTGAAGATGCGGCCGGTTTCGGTTGGACGGTGGCCGATGCCAAATTCGATTGGCCGACATTGGTGAAAAACAAAGATGCCGAGATTGACCGGCTGAACGGCATTTACATCAAAAACCTCGAAGCCTCCGGTGTTGAAATTCTGCAAGGTCGCGCCATTGTGAAAGACGCAAACACGGTGACGCTGGACGGGCGCGACATCACTGCCAAATATATTCTGGTGGCTGTCGGCGGCACGCCTTTCATGCCGCAAATTGAGGGTGTTGAACACGTTATCAGCTCCAATGAGGCGTTTCATATTGAGGCGCTGCCGAAGGATATCATCGTCGTTGGCGGCGGCTATATTGCGGTGGAGTTTGCCGGTATTTTCAATGGGCTGGGCGTGGACACCACGCTGGTTTATCGCGGGGCCCAAATTTTGCGCGGCTTTGACAATGAAGTGCGCGACCATTTGGCGGCTGAAATGGCGGTGAAAGGCGTGAGCATCAAAACCGAAAGCGATATTGCCGCCATTACCAAAACGGATAACGGCTACACCGTCACCTATCAAGACGGCAGCACGCAAGACACCGGCCTGGTGATGTATGCGACGGGTCGCGTGCCGATGACGGACGGGCTGGGGCTTGAAAATGCCGGTGTTGAACTGGGCGCAAAAGGAGAGATTAAGGTCGATGCCTATTCCAAGACAAATATAGACAGCATTTACGCAGTCGGCGATGTGACGGCGCGCGCTGAGCTGACGCCGGTCGCCATTCGTGAAGGCGCGGCCTTTGCCGAAACCGTGTTTAACGACAATCCGCTGGCGGTTGACCATTCCATTATTCCAACGGCGGTGTTTTCGCAGCCTTCCATCGGCACGGTGGGGCTGGGCCCTGTTGGCAATTTTTTGATGGCGTTCACAATCTCCATGCCTTCAACAACCCGCCCGAAAGCGGCATAGCCGTATCCGCGCATACTTTTGGCGGTGAAGTCGAGAACGGGTAATGGACGTTAAAGAGGTAAACAATGTCCTCGGTTGTCAGCCTGTCAGAAACAGATGCATCTTTCAGTCCTGCTATACAAATTATGTCACCAGCTTGTACATGCTCAACTGGAATTTTATTATTACTTTCAAATCTGAAAAGTTTTGTCATTCTGCCTTTTTCGATAATTTTTTTATCTAGATTTAACGCGTGCACATTTGAGTTAACACTTGCACTTCCTTGTTCTACTCTACCAACTAAACAACGCCCCAGGAATGGATCTGAGTCTAATAAAGTTGCTAGCATTGCAAATGGTTTTTCTAAATCAACATTTGGAGGT
>RFZE01000225.1 GCA_009920875.1 Alphaproteobacteria bacterium
CGCTTTGACCGCAATGCCGCCGTGATTGTCAATAATGCCGGTGAGCCGGTCGGCACACGGATTTTTGGGCCGGTCACACGCGAATTGCGGGCCGCCAATCATATGAAAATCGTCTCGCTTGCACCGGAGGTGTTGTGATGGCCGTGAAGTTGAAACTGAAAAAAGGCGATCGCGTCATGGTGACGACCGGTCGCGACAAGGGCAAGTCTGGTGAAATTCTGGCTGTCTTTCCGCAGGAAAACCGCGCTTTGGTGCAGGGTGTGAACATGGTCAAGCGCCATCAACGCCAAACCCAGCAAAATGAAGGCGGCATTATCAACCGCGAAGGAAAAATCCATTTGTCCAATCTGGCAATCATTGACCCGAAAGACGGCAAGCCGACACGGGTCGGGTTCAAATTGAACGATGATGGCAGCAAATCACGCATTGCCAAGCGTTCAGGGGAGGTTATTGATGGCTGAAGCACAATATACGCCGCGTCTGAAAACGCTTTATAACGACTCCGTGCGCGCTTCTCTGATTGAGAAGTTTCAATATGCCAATAAAATGCAAGTGCCGCGTTTGGAAAAAGTGGTTCTGAATATGGGCGTTGGTGAAACGACGCAAGACACTAAGAAAATCAATTCGGCATTTGAGGATTTGCAGTCGATTGCCGGTCAAAAACCGGTCATTACGCGCGCGCGCAATTCTATTGCCGGCTTTAAGGTGCGTGAAAACATGCCGTTGGGTGTCAAAGTGACCCTGCGTGGCGCGCGCATGTATGAGTTTATTGACCGTCTGGTGACCATTGCCTTGCCGCGTGTGCGTGACTTTCGCGGCCTCAATGCCAAAAGCTTTGACGGCAATGGCAATTACGCCATGGGATTGAAGGAGCATATTGTGTTTCCCGAAATCAATTATGACAAAGTCGATGAAATATGGGGCATGGACATTGTTGTCTGCACCTCGACAAACAATGACGAGCAAGCGCGCGAATTGCTGCGTGGCTTTAACTTTCCGTTCAATGATTAGGGCGGGGGAGTAGATTATGGCTAAAAAAGGTATGGTGGAACGCAATAATAAGCGCAAGCGCATGGTGGCAAAATATGCCGCCCGTCGCACCGCGCTGATGGCGATCGCCAATGACACATCACTGTCCAATGAAGAGCGTTTCAAGGCGCGTTTGAAACTGGCTGAACTGCCACGCAATTCGGCGCCGACACGGTTGCGGAATCGCTGCGGTGTGTCCGGTCGTCCGCGCGGTTATTACCGCAAATTGAATATGTCCCGTATTGCCCTGCGTGAACTGGCCTCGAAAGGTCTGATTCCGGGCATGGTTAAATCGAGCTGGTAGGAGAGAACAGATGAACGATCCTCTTGGCGATATGCTGACCCGTATCCGTAACGC
>RFZE01000226.1 GCA_009920875.1 Alphaproteobacteria bacterium
GATTGGTGATTTTTTCAATAATCGTGCGGCGACGATTTATGGCGGTTCAAACGAAGTGCAGCGCAATATTCTCGCCAAAGCCGAATTGGGTCTCTGACGGCACGCCCTTAGGCGCATGGTCTCAGAATATCAATAGGTTAGGACATTAGAGCCGAGTGCAAATCAGATTTTTGGTTATCCATATGGTCTACCATAGAAATCATGATATCTGCTCTTCAGACAAATATGTTTGAAGATCAATGGCTTGAGCCGTATGACACGGTGCTTGGGGGTTAGTAATATATCTCCCAGCGCGCAAGTTTCATTATTCTATTTGGGTTTCCAAAACACCCAAATGCGTGCCAAAAGCCGTTACCGCATCACCTCTGCGCAAATAAGCCCACGGCATCCATATGTTGGGCATTTGAAAGGCCACGCCTTCCGGTGTGCCAAGCAATATGGCCGTGCCTTTTTTTAAACCGCCACATTCTGCCAGCCGAATAACCTCACCATGCAGATAAAAATCTTTATCGCAAAGAGCCAAAGCTTTTTGGCCGATCGATGGCGCGTCCCAAATCATCAAGCCGGCACTGTCGCGCTGGCGCAGCCGATTATTGACCGCCAGACCCAATTCAATCTGTTGGTAAAAATCCGGTTTGCGCGGCACGATGAGAATGGCACCGACCGGCAACATGCCCTCGCCGCCCTTGCCCTCGGGAAAGCCGGTGCGCCCCATTGGTTTTTTGAGATTAATATGGCGCAACAGCGCCCATCTGTCGGTCAAATCATTGCACAGCACAAACCCGAAGCGGCCGCTTTCGCCAAGCGCAATATCCTGAATGGACACGGCACACAACTCAACCTCATAATCCAGTCTTGTGCGCTTTGTGACCGGCGCCTGCCAAGCGCTTGGCGTTGACAGTTTCGGGAACAGAAATGGCCCGTCTTCGAGTCCGGTTTCTTCCGCATGAGCCTTAAAATTAACCCCCGCCGCAATAATGCCGCTTTGCGTGTCAAACGGCACATCCAGATCTCGCCAATTGTAAATCGTCGCATCGCTGTTCATCACCGCCCGCAATTTTTCATCGCCCAAAGCGCGTAAAAAATCCAACGGCTCGCTGCCTTGAGACGCTGTTGCTGCGGCAAGGTCAATGGCGCGCACGCCTTCCCGATCCATTGCCACCACCAGAAGACTCTTGCCGTTTTTGGTGCGCGCAAAGCTTAGCGCTTGCTCAATCGGAGCCAAGGTAAAAGCACTGTCGGGGGCTTGGCTTATTTTCTCTTTGAAAAGCGGTTGGGACACGTAAATGCTGCGCGCCACAAAAGCAATTATGAGAGCGCCGAAAACAAGACCGATAATTTGCAGAAACATTTTCATTGCCTCTAACTGATGACCAATGCAG
>RFZE01000227.1 GCA_009920875.1 Alphaproteobacteria bacterium
ATTTAGAGCAATATGCCGCGCTGAAATCCATGCTCCATGCGATGGAAAAGGATTTGGGCTTGACCGATTTATCATCGGCCGAGAAGGCCATTTTGTCGGCGGTCGCCCCCTTGCAGGAAGCGCTGAATGAGGGTGAGTTTGTTTCATCGCGCAGTATAAAAAGCCATCCACTATGCGTTGATTTGCCCAACCCCACTTTCTTTCGGGCCTTGGCGCAACTTTTGAAACGGCAATATTTATATTTGCCGGAGGGGCGCGCGAAAGGGCTTTATCGGCTGAAATAGGGCGCTTTAAAAATCACTAGGCAAATTGCCTATATTGCGTGCCAGCCGATTACTTATTAATTTTTCTTATGACTCATTATGGAACCATGAGCGATATGCGCGACAATTATCGAGCGGCGGCAGGTATTTTTCTTGACCTTTCCGAGACTGTAAGCGGTGATTTGACCCATGCGATGGAAACCTGTTTTGTCGGTGCTTATGTCTATATGGTCGGCGTGCCGGTCACGGTTTACAATATTTCCAAGCTTCCTTTTTGCGGCTCTTACCGAAGCGCCAAACGCTATTGTGATTTAATGGTGGAAGCCGGCGCATTGGAATATACGGCTGACGGATTGGTGCAATGCACAGAAAAAGGCTTGGCCACGAGCGATTGGTATTTCAGAGCCTTGTTTGAAATGCCGAAATTGGTGAAGGGGCGGAGCGAAGAAAAAACCAAGAATAAAATTCACGCTGTCAAATGATGATGCGTGGCGAGAAAAGTTTTTGCCGCTATGAAATCTAGACTTGCGCAATTTTATAAAATGACAATTTTTATTGTCGCCTGTTACTTGCTGACTTTTGTTTTGGTCTATCAGGTGGTGTTTCCAGCGCAACAATCAATTTTGCCCAGTATATCGCAATATGCAGCCCTGGTTTTCCTGCCTCATGGGGTGCGGGTCATTGCGACATGGCTGTATCGGGAAAAAGCCATTTTACCGCTGCTTATTGCGCATTTGATATTGTATCGGGCTTATTATTGGAACGGCACAGACACGGCGAAAAATATGGTTGCCGTATTGGCCGGCAGTCTATGCGTCTTTATCGCCATGCAATTATTCCGCTTTAGCCGCATTGATATCAGCCTTGCCAATATGACGATATCGCATTGGCGCAGTCTGATTTTACTCGGCTTTGTCAGTTCGATTTTCAACACGGCGGGCAATATGTTGGCGCTGGGCGACGCCATGAGCAGTGAATTGCATTTAAATGTGGTCGCTACTTTCATTATCGGCGACACATTGGGCACGATTGCCTGCTTATTGATTTTAATGTTCGGTTTTCGGCTTTTGCGCGAATTTGGCAGCAAAAGCAGGCAATCTTAAATTATGGTTCAAATC
>RFZE01000228.1 GCA_009920875.1 Alphaproteobacteria bacterium
CCATTAACCCTGAAAATGAGGAGCTTGAATTGGCCCCTTATCAAAGCGTGTGGATTACCAATCAGGCTTGACTTTTACGCCTCATTATCGAGGCGCACCGCTTCAGCATAGCGCGCCAGAAAATCCGGCGCGGCGGCATTGACGCGGTTCCAACTGGGCAAAAACGGCGTTTCCATCGGATTGGTCAAATATGTCTCTCCGGCCAGCATGATGTTTTTGGCAAACAGTTCGACCGCCGCCTCCTCGGCATGGCGGTCAAGCGTCAGGCCATTCATCAGGGCGTCATTATAATAGCTGTCAATGCGATCAAGCGCTTCGCGGAAATAGGTCGCCTTGACCGTGCGGAATTTCTCCGATGAGAAAATTTCGCCATCGGTCGCCAATTTGCGGAATATGGCTTTGGAGATATCGACACTCATGCGCGACAGGCCGCGCGTCGCATCTTCGGCTGACACCTCTTGATGCTTATGGTCATAATTATCGGCAATATCGACTTGTGTGATGACGCGATTGGAGTAATTGCGCCGCACTTCCGACAACACGCCGATTTCCAAACCCCAATCGGATGGAATGCGGATATCGGCAACCACATGGCTGCGCATGGCAAATTCTCCGGCCAGCGGATAGCGGAAACTGTCGAGAAAACGCAAATAGCTATTGTCACCACATACTTTGCGCAAAGCCGCCAATAGCGGTGTGATGAGCAAGCGCGTCACGCGTCCACCCAGCTTGTCGCCATCAATGCGCGGATAATAGCCTTTGGAAAACACATAAGGAAAAACCGGATTGACCACCGGATAAAGCAAGCGCGCCAGCATGGCGCGGTCATAGGTCAGAATATCGCAATCATGCAAGCCAATGGCAAAGACATCGCGCGCCGCCAGCATATAGCCGAAGCAATACCAAACATTGCGACCCTTGCCGAGTTCCGGCGGCGCCAGCCCCAATTCTGCCAGTTCTTCATCCAGCGCCGTCAAACGCGGCCCGTCATGCCACAGCACATCGTGATTTTGCGGCAGGCGCGAAAAATATTCTTTGGCATGGGCAAATTGGTCTTTATCGGCGCGGTCAAGGCCGATGGTGATGCGGCTCAAATACGGCACTTTGGCCAATTCATTGACGATATTTTCCAGCGCCGGCCCTTCTAACTCAGAATAGAGGCTGGGCAGAACCAAACCTATCGGGCGGCTGGCCGCGAAATTGGCCAATTCCGCTTCGAGATCTTCGACCGAGCGGCGGGTGAGATTGTGCAATGTCGACACATTGCCGTTTTGAAAAAAATCGGACATGGGAGGGTGTCCTTTACGCAGTTAAAAAACAAGATTAGCCGAATTAGGCTGCGAGGAAAACCGCTATCGCGTCGCACCAACCGGCCGCCCC
>RFZE01000229.1 GCA_009920875.1 Alphaproteobacteria bacterium
TCTGTTTGGCAAGACGAAAACCGCGCTTTGCAGCTGCGCCCAAGATATCCCTTGTCCATAACGCTTTATTGTCTTCAACAACAATCAACCGGGGTAAAAGTTTGTCTGGGGCCTTTTCAAAAAACGGCAAAAGCACGGCTTCTTCAAAGCCTTCAACATCGACCTTCATGCCATCAATACGCGATAGGGAAAATTTATCAATCAGGTTCATCAATGTGATTACCGGCACGGAAATGGTCGCCTGTTCGGTTTCTTCGCCATTTTTTAAAATTCGTGTCTGACCGATATTGTCCTCGCCCGTTACTAATTCCATTGTGCCGGCCTTGTCGGCAATACCACCTGCAAAAAGCTCAATCGGCAGGCCGGGGTTTTGCGCCTTGTTAAAGGCCAGTCGGCGATGAATGTCGGGATGCGGCTCAACCGAGATTATACGAGCACCCTTATGATGTTTGAAATGTTGTGCGGTTGAAAAACTGTAGAGGCCAATATTGGCACCGATATCGATAAATATGGCGTCTGGCGCAGCCAAGTCAGCCAATGTCATGCGATCCTCATAATCGAAGAATTGCGGCGCGAATAAAGCCCGCTTTTCGGATGCATTTCCGGCTTTATACAACCGCATTTTGGCACCAAAAAGTTCCATATCGACGCAGTCGCCAATATGTTTCCCCGCAATACGGCGTAAAGCAAACATTAGTCGTTTGCCAAGCCAATTCCGCGGTAGGAGGCGAATGCGCTTGATATGTTTATCAAAGCTAATCCCGCCTTCATAGGTCCCAAAAGGAGCTTTATCGTCAACGAGAACGTTTACCGGTTCCATTACAAAATACCCAAAAAATACAAATACAGTCTTCGCGAACTTATTCAGTCCCGTTGGAATTCTCCATATACCACTCATAAGCATTGGTCAGCCCCGTTTCGAGGTCGTAATTATGCTTCCAACCTAGTTTGTGAATCTTTGAAACGTCAAGTAATTTGCGAGGTGTGCCGTCAGGCTTTGATGCATCGAATTTCAGGTGCCCGTCAAATCCGACAACTTTCTTAATGGTTTCGGCCAATTCAATTATCGTCACGTCTTCGCCGGTGCCAAGATTGAACACCTCGACGCCCTGATGATTGGCAAGATAAGTCATGGCCGCGATATGGCCATCGGCAAGGTCGGTGATATGGATATAATCCCTGACCCCTGTGCCGTCAAAGGTGTCATAGTCGTCTCCAAAGACTGACAGCTCGGGCCGCTTGCCGGTGGCAACATCCGCGATGTAGGGGACCAGATTGTTTGGAATGCCTCGTGGGTCTTCGCCGATGTCGCCGGATTCATGCGCCCCGACAGGATTGAAATAGCGCAACAGCGCGGCAGACCGACTTGCATCTGTCGC
>RFZE01000230.1 GCA_009920875.1 Alphaproteobacteria bacterium
AAGTGTTCGGCCTCGGCATGGAGCGCTTGAAACAAGTGACGCATTTTGGCGGCCATACCACGGTCGGTGATATGGGCATCGGCATTTTCAATTTCGACCTCGAATGGCAAGCGGCGCAAATGGTGTTTACGCCCGACACCACTCCGTTTCGCGTGCATTACACGCCCAATGCGCTAGCACTGGCGAGTGATGGCGATTTTAATCGCGTGCTGGCGAACGTTAAGGACTACCCCAAGCTCAATACGGAAAACTTGTTTTTCACCGACCACGCCAAATTATTTACCGATGGCGCGTTTTTCTCGCAGCTGATGATGGTCGGTGAGCCGGGCTATCTCGACGGCCATGAAGGCGAATGGCTGATGGTGCCGGAACGGTTTGAAGAAGCGGCACGATTGTTCTGGCATGAAGGCTTTAAAGTGCATGTCCATTGCACCGGCGATATGGGGCTGGAACTGGCGCTTGATACGCTGGAAAAACTGCAAGCCGAAAAGCCGCGCTTCAACCATCGCTGGACGATTGAGCATTTTGGCCTGTCAACGCCTGAGCAAGTGCGCCGCATGGCTGACCTTGGCGCGATTGCCTCGGTCAATGTTTATTATCTGCACGAGTTAAGCGCGATTTATGCGCAAGACGGCATTGGCACGGAGCGGGCGCATAATATGGCGCGGCTCGGCACACTGAAGCGCAACAACATCCCCTTCGCACTGCACAGCGACTACACCATGGCACCGGCCTTGCCCTTGAATTCGGCATGGGTGGCGGCAACACGTGAAAATGAGGCGGGTGATATTGTCGGACCGCATGAAATCGTGCCGCTCGAATATGCGCTCCGCGCCATTACCATTGATGCCGCTTATGTGTTGGGGCTGGAGCATGAAATCGGCACGCTACGCGCCGGTAAGCGGGCAGACTTCACCGTGCTGGAGCAAGATCCGTTTGAGGTCGGGGCGCAAGGGCTGAAAGATATTGAGATTTGGGGCACGGTATTTGGCGGCGCGCCGCATAAAATCGATAAATGACGCTGCCGCTCACCATTCTTGGCGGTTATTTGGGGGCCGGTAAAACCACTCTCATCAATAAGCTGCTATCCGGCCATCACGGCAAACGCCTGACCGTTTTGATCAATGATTTCGGCGCGGTCAATATTGATGCCGACCTCATCACCGAACACAAGGGCGACACCATCTCGCTGGCCAATGGCTGCGCGTGCTGCCAGCTAAAAGATGATGCGCTGAAACAATTGCAGGAATTGGCGGCGCTCGACACCCCGCCAGACCATATTCTGGTTGAAGCGAGCGGCGCGGGGGAACCGGCGCGCCTTGCCTATTTGGGCTTTGGGGTTAGCGGCTTGCAGCTATCGGGCATTT
>RFZE01000024.1 GCA_009920875.1 Alphaproteobacteria bacterium
GCCCCTTAACCAGAGCAGATTTAGCAAAGCGCGCAGCGTGCCCATGCGGCGCGGCACGATTTCCGCGCTGGATGTCGGCACATCGAAAGTCGCTTGCTTGATTGGCGAGCACAGTGATGACGGCGCCGGACGCCATATGGTCCGCATTTCCGGTTTCGGCCATCAAGTTTCCGATGGTTTGAATGCCGGCCAAGTCATTGATATGCGGGCCGCTGAGGACAGCATTCGCGCCGCCGTCGATGCGGCAGAGCGCATGGCCAATATGGAAGTGCGGCAAGTCGTTATCGGTCTGTCCGCCGCGCATTTGGATAGCCATATTTGTCAGGCCGAGGTGCCGCTCAACGGGTATGCCGTGACGGAAGAGCATATGACGGCGGCTATGCGCTATGCCTATGAAGAGTTTTGGACGGCAGATAATGAGATTTTACACGCAATTCCAATAGCTTATGAAATTGATGCCAGCACGGGTATTGCCGATCCGCGTGGCATGTTTGGTGACCGCTTGCGCGTTTCCATTCATATGATGTCAGCGCCGTCAGGCCCGGTGCGTAATTTGCTTGGTTGTATTGAGCAATGCCATTTGCAATGCGAAAAACTGGTCGTCACGCCCTATGCCAGCGCGCTCTCGACACTGATGCAAGATGAACTTGATTTGGGTGTGCTGCATATGGATATGGGCGGTGGCACAACCAGTGTCAGCATTTTCTATGAAGGCGAACCGCTTTTCACCGCCGTTGTGCCGGTGGGTGGCAAACATATTACCGCCGATATCGCGCACGGCCTCAATGTGTCGCTGGTCACGGCCGAGCGCATTAAGACGCTTTATGGCAGCGCTTTGGCGACGCCGGTCGGTGAACGCGAACAATTTGAAGTGCCGGTGATTGGGGGCGACCATCAGACCTTGCCGCGCAGCGAGTTGACGAAAATCATTCGTCCGCGCCTTGAAGAAACTTTTGAAATGGTGCTTGAGAAAATCAATCGATCCGGGCTCGGCCATTTGGCCGGTCGGCGCGCCGTATTGACCGGCGGCGCGGCGCAATTAAACGGCGCCCCCGAATTGGTGCACACCATTATGGAAAAGCAAACCCGTGTGGCCGCCCCGATGCGCCTGACCGGTTTGCCGGAAGCTGCTGCCAAACCGTCATTTGCTGCCTGTGCGGGTCTGTTGACCTATGCCGGGCGCAATCATGCCGATGCGGTTTTGCAAGAAGCCGCGTCAGGGCCGCTGACATGGCTCGGCAAGTGGTTGCGGAGGAATTTTTAATGCAAGCAGGGATAAGAAATGTAGGTGCGTGGGAAATGAAGTGCATAAGGACGGCATTGGTGCCGTCTGGGAAACGTGCAGCCCTTGATTTGGGCGATGGCTGCCATGTTTTCGAACCAACTGAAAACTCGCCCAAATTTGGCGAGTAGAAAAGGAGAAAGCCATGAGTATTCAACTCACTGTTCCCCCGAAACGGGAACTCAAACCTAGAATTGTCGTATTTGGGGTCGGCGGTGCCGGCTGCAATGCGGTTAATAATATGATTGCCGCCGGTCTGGAAGGGGTCGATTTTGTCGTCGCCAATACCGATGCGCAATCGCTGAGCAATAATGCGGCCGACAGGCGTATTCAAATCGGCTCAAAACTGACGGAAGGTCTCGGCGCAGGTGCCGACCCTGAAATTGGTAAGGCTGCCGCTGAAGAGACAATGGCGGAAATTGTCGATATGCTGCAAGGCTCGCATATGGCCTTTGTCACAGCCGGTATGGGCGGTGGCACAGGTACGGGTGCAGCGCCGGTGATTGCTCGCGCGGCGCGCGAGCAAGGCATTTTGACGGTCGGTGTGATTACCAAGCCGTTTGACTTTGAAGGCGGCCGCCGCATGCGTGCTGCCATTGCCGGTATTGAAGAACTGGCCAAAGAAGTTGATACGCTGATTATCATTCCTAACCAAAATCTGTTCCGCATTGCCAATGCGCAAACGACATTTGCCGAGGCCTTTGCCATGGCCGATGAGGTGTTGCACTCAGGTGTTGCCGGTATCACGGATTTGATGGTCAAGCCGGGTCTTATCAATCTCGACTTTGCCGATGTCAAAACGGTGATGAATGAAATGGGTAAGGCGATGATGGGCACAGGTGAAGCCGAAGGCGACAAGCGCGCCACCGAAGCTGCTGAAGCCGCCATTGCCAATCCGCTGCTTGAAGATGTGTCGATGCAAGGTGCGCGCGGCGTGCTTATCAATATTACCGGCGGCGATGATATGACGCTGTATGAAGTTGATGAAGCGGCCAATCGCATCCGCGAGGAGGTAGACCCCGAGTGCAATATCATTATCGGTTCAACCTTCGATGAAGCTCTGCGCGGCACCATGCGCGTCTCTGTCGTTGCAACCGGCATTGAAGCCGGTGCACAATTGAAAGCGCTGGACGGCGGTCAGTCTGATCCGCAAGTGATTGCCATGACGCCAAGCGAGCCGGAAGCCGAAGCACCGCAAGAGGTAGCGATTGAGGCCGAAATGCCGGTGGCTGATGAAGTGTCGATTATTCCGGCGGCGGACTCAGCCACGTCAGCACCAAGCGATGCTGGCGATTTGCCGGGTTTCCTGACCGGTCAGCAAGCGGAAAAACCGGTTCGTCCGGCCATTTCCAAGCGCAAACGCTCATTTATTGACCGTGTCTTCGGCAATAAAAAGACACCGCCGCCGGAGCAGAGCAAGGCGTCACCGAAAACCGAAATGGCCGAGGCGTCGATAGAAGAGCCGGTTATACCTGCTGCCCCTCTGGAAGTAGCGGAAATTCCGACCGCGCAACCGCAAGTGCAAGAGCAACCCGCTGCATCGATTGATGAGTTGGACGCGCCGCAAGATGAGCCCGCTCAAATTGTTGCGCAAGCTGAAGCCCCTGCGGTAACCGCCGAAGCAGAGACGACGCCGTCACTGGAATTGTCGGCACCGGAGACCGAAGCGCCGGAAATTGCTGAAGAAGTCGCGGAAGCACCCAAAGCTGCCGAGACTGCTGAAGCACCGGCGGCGCCTAAAGCGCCTGAAGTGTCGGCGCCGAGCGTTGATGCGGTCGCGGTGCAGCCGGTCGTGCAAACGACAATGGATACCGGCCCGACCATGTCGGGCGGGTCGTTTGAAGGCGATCAGCTTGATATTCCGGCCTTTTTGCGTCGGTAAAACAATCATCGGCGCGGTCTAACCGCGCCGCATAATTTGGCTTATCGCCATTTATACACGTCGGGCAGGCGCGCCTTATGCTTTCTCCATGCGCCTGTCCGACCATTTTTATCTCCACGAAATGACACGCTCGCAACTGGCAACGCGTCACCAAATTGTCAATCAACCTAACGCCACCCAAATCGACGCCTTGCGGCATTTATGTCGTGACGTGATGGAGCCGGTGCGGCGGCATTTTGGCGTCCCGATTGTGCCGAGCAGTGGTTTTCGATGCTTGACCTTAAACCGTCTCTTGGGCAGTCAGGACACCAGCAAACATTGCCTTGGTGAAGCTGTGGACTTTGAAATTATCGGCGTCAGCAATATTTGTTTGGCGCATTGGATGGCGCAGAATCTTGTTTTTGACCAGTTAATTTTGGAATATCCACAGGTGGATGACGGGCGCGCCGGTTGGGTGCATGTATCGTGTAGGGGCGCAGGAAACCGCGGTCAGTGCCTGACGTGGCGGCAAAACGGGTATATTGGTGGCCTGCCAAAGCTGAAACGTGTTCACGAAAAGTTCCCAACCGCGCAGAAAACGTAACAAAAAGCAATAAACTGTTATTTGTGGTGACCGTGGTGGTTTTGTAGAACAGTCTCATGAAAAGCCCCAAAGGGGCATTTGTGAGGAAACCCAATGGCACCACCGCCCGCCAGTATTGCCCAGATGACGGAACAGTTCACCGCTGCGCCGCTTTCTGCTTTGCCGCAAGCTGCGCGCTTGGGTGTGTGGCAAACAACGGTTGCCAAAGAGGCAACATTGAGCGGCATTGGTCTGCACTCCGGTCGTCAGGTCAATATGCGTTTGCTGCCTGCCGCTGCCGATACGGGTATTGTCTTCCTCCGCACAGATATTGAAAACCAAAGCGAAGCGCTTATTCCCGCTTTATGCGCCAGCGTGTGCGAAGTGACCTTGTCATCGAAAATCGGCAATTGCTTCGGCCATGTGGTCGGCACGGTTGAGCATTTAATGGCGGCTTTTGCGGGCCTGCGCATTGATAATGCGATTGTTGAAATTGATGCGGCTGAAGTGCCGATTATGGATGGCAGCGCCAAGCCGTTTGTCGAATTGATCAAGCGCGCTGAAATTCGCGAATTGTCCGTGTCGCGTCGCGTCGTGCGGGTCACTAAGCCTGTTCGTGTCGAAAATGGCGACGCCTATTGCGAGTTGGTGCCTGACAATGAACGCGTATTTGAAGCCGAGATTGACTTTGATTGCGGCGCCATTGGTCGCCAATCCTACGCATTGACCCTTGATAAGGGTGACTTTGACGCAGATGTCGTCAATGCCCGCACCTTCTGCATGGCGCAGCAGGTTGAAGCCATGCACAAGGCCGGTTTGGCGCTTGGCGGCTCCATGGATAATGCCATTGTCGTTGATGGTGATGAGGTTTTGAACGAAGAAGGTCTGCGTTCGGCAGATGAGTTTGTGCAGCACAAATTGCTCGACGCAATCGGTGATTTATATCTGATGGGCATGCCGCTTATCGGCCGCTATCGTGGCTATAAATCAGGCCATGCATTGCACAATGCTTTGCTGAATGCGCTGTTTGCCGATGAAGATTGCTTTGAACTGATTGATTTGGCGTCAGACGCTGCGGTTCTGGCCGCCGAATAATTATTCCCTTATTTTCTTTTATGGTGCGATGCCAATCATGCTGGCTTCGCGCGCTGTGATGCAGTAAAACAAGCCATCTGGAAATGCGGAATCACATGACAAAGCAAATGGCAAAAATTAGTTTTTCGGTAAGCATGCTGTTGGCGCTTGGCGTTGCGGCGTGCGGTGGTGTCAGTATTGAAGGGCAATATATAGAGCGCCCGGTCGAAGAAATTTACAATAGCGCGCACGAGGAATTGGCGCTTGGCAATTTCATCTTGGCGACGCAAGAATTTGATGAGGTGGAGCGCCAACACCCTTATTCACTATGGGCGCGTCGCGCTATGGTAATGTCTGCTTACACTTATTACCTGCAGAATAAATATGACGAAGCGATTGCGACGGCGCAGCGCTTTTTGGCTCTTTATCCCGGCAATGAACAAGCGCCTTACGCTTATTATTTGATTGCCATGTCACAATATGAACGGATTTCCGATGTCAGCCGAGATCAGCGCACGACAGAATTGGCGATGATTTCCCTGCAAGAAGTGGTGCGCCGCTATCCTGACTCCGATTATGCGCGTGATGCTTCGCTTAAGATAGATTTGACGCTGGATAATCTCGCCGGCAAGGAAATGAATGTCGGCCGGTTTTACCTCGAGCGTCGCGAATATGCTGCGGCTGCCGGTCGTTTTCGTAATGTCATCGAAAGATATGGCCGCACCAGCCATGTGCCGGAAGCACTGCATCGGCTCACTGAAGTCTATATGTCTCTGGGAGTAATGGCTGAGGCGCAAAATTCGGCTGCCGTGCTCGGCTATAATTATCCTGACAGCCAATGGTATCGCGACAGCTATTCGATTTTGGTTGAGCGGGACCTGAAGCCGGTAAAAGATGAAAAATCATGGATAAGCCGCGCCTTAGATCGGATTCTATAGGGTGCGGCCATGCTGGTATCGCTCTCCATTCGCGACATTGTCCTGATTGACCGGCTCGACCTTGAATGGCAGCCCTCGCTTTGCACATTAACCGGTGAAACCGGTGCCGGTAAATCCATTTTGCTTGATGCATTGGGCCTGGCAACCGGCGCGCGCGGTGATGCCGGTTTGGTGCGACAAGGTTGTGCTCAAGGCAGCGTCACGGCGTTGTTTCAGCTGTCTGAAAATCATCCGATACAAACAATTCTCAATGAGAACGGCCTTGATGAGGGCAGCCCTGTTTCGGAATTGATTTTGCGGCGGCAGCAATCGGCCGATGGGCGCAGTCGCGCCTTTTGCAATGACCAGCCGATTGGCGTTAATTTGCTGAAGCAAATCGGTAGCGCGCTGGTTGAAATTCACGGACAAAATGAGAGCCAAGCGCTGACCGATGCGGCAACGCAACGTCAATTGCTCGACGGTTTTGCCGGTCTCGCAGATGCGGTCAAAGAGCTGGGTGTTCTGTATGCGGCGCGACACGAAGCGCGCGCCGCCTTGGCCGCTTATCGCGCCGAATTGGCCAAAGCCAGCGCCGATACTGAGTTTTTGACCCATGCGATTGCCGAATTGCAGGAGTTAAGCCCGAAAGTTGGCGAAGAAGTGGCGCTGGCTGATGAACGGCTATTGCTGATGAATGCTGAAAAAATCATCGGCGATTTGCGCGAGGCTGAAGGCTTTTTGCAGGGCGAGGGCAGTATTGAAACTGCACTTAACGGTGCATTGCGCCGCCTTGAAAAAGCAGCCCCTGAAGCGGCCGGACAGCTTGATGATGCCATTTCCGCGATTGACCGCGCCTTGATTGAAGCGGGCGAAGCGCGCATTGCGGTGTCGGATGCGGCGGCGCGCATCACCAATAATCCGGCGCGGTTGGAAGAAGTGGAGGGGCGTTTATTCGCCTTACGCGGCTTGGCGCGCAAACACGATACGACATGCGACGGTCTGCACAATCTTTTGCTCGAAATGGATGAGAAATTAAGCGCCATTCATGGCGGCAATGATCGCATGGCCGAATTGGAAAAGGCCGTCAAAGATTGCGATGCGGCCTATGAAGAATCTGCCATGGCGATATCCGAAGCCCGCCATGCGGCTGCCGCGCGCTTGGACGATATGGTCAATCAGGAATTGCAGCCGCTCAAACTTGATGGCGGCAAGTTTTCAACTTTGATGGAGCGCGTCGCTTTGGAAGATGGCGCGGCGCATGGCATTGATAAAATTAGCTTTGTCGCCTCAACCAATCCGGGCATGGCGCCGGGGCCGATTGCCAAAATCGCCTCGGGAGGTGAACTGGCGCGCTTCATGCTGGCCTTGAAAGTGTCGCTGGCCGCAGAAGGGCATGGCGGCACGTTGATATTTGACGAGGTTGATGCCGGTGTCGGTGGCGCGGTGGCCGAAGCGGTCGGCACGCGCCTGCGCCGTTTGGCACAAAACGGACAAATTCTCGTGGTCACTCATAGCCCGCAAGTGGCGGCGCGCGGTGACCATCATTGGCAAGTCAGCAAGAGCGGCGAAAACGGCTCGGTCAGCACCAATGTCGTGCCATTGCTTGATAATGCGCGGCTGGAAGAAGTCGCGCGTATGTTGTCGGGTGCAAATATTACCGATGAGGCACGCGCTGCGGCACAACGGCTGCTGGAGGTCGGATAATGGCGGCAGACACGCCGGTCAATGCGCTTAGCAAGGCCGAAGCCGAAGCCGAATTGGCGCGGCTTGCGGAAGAAATAGCGACCCATGATATCGCCTATCACCAACAAGATGCGCCGCTTGTATCTGACGGCGAATATGACGCGCTGCGCCGACGCAATGAGGAAATTGAAGCGCGTTTTCCTGAATTGAAACGGAGCGATAGCCCGAGCGAGCGCGTCGGGGCCGCGGCGACAAATGCCTTTGGTAAAGTCGAACATGTCGTGCCGATGCTGTCATTGGGCAATGCCTTTGACGATGGCGATGTGCTTGATTTTGATGCCCGTATCCGACGCTTTCTCAATCTGGACGCTGACGCGGAACTGGTGTTTACCTCAGAGCCGAAAATTGACGGCCTGTCGGCCAGCCTGCGCTATGAGAAAGGCATATTGGTGCAAGGGGCGACGCGCGGCGATGGCCGTGTCGGTGAAGACATTACCGCCAATCTCAAAACCCTGCCCGATATTCCCCAACAATTACCGGATGGCGTGCCTGATATTGTTGAAGTGCGCGGCGAGGTTTATATGAGCCATGCCGATTTCGCGGCCTTGAATGAAAGGCAAGAAGCCGAAGGCGGCAAAATATTTGCCAATCCGCGCAATGCGGCGGCCGGTAGTCTGCGCCAGCTTGACCCTGAAATGACCAAACAGCGGCCGCTCAAATTTTTTGCGTATGCCTGGGGTGATATGAGCGCCATGCCTGCCGATACGCAAAGCGGCATGATGGATTGCTTTCGCGAATGGGGGTTCAGCGTTAATCCGGCTTTCGTAACCGCTCATGACACAGCCGGTTTATTGGCGCATTGGGCGGAGATTGAAAACCGCCGCGCCGCGCTCGATTACGATATTGACGGCATGGTCTATAAGGTCGACCGGCTCGATTATCAAAGCCGCCTCGGTTTTGTCTCGCGCGCGCCGCGTTGGGCGATAGCGCATAAATTCCCTGCCGAACAGGCGACCACCACATTAAATGATATCGATATTCAAGTCGGGCGCACCGGTGCGTTGACGCCGGTCGCCAAGCTGGCGCCGATAACCGTTGGTGGTGTGGTGGTCTCTAACGCCACTTTGCACAATGCCGATGAGATAGCGCGTAAAGATGTTCGCATTGGCGACCGCGTGATTATTCAGCGTGCCGGAGATGTTATTCCGCAAGTGGTGCGCGTGCTGACAGAAGAGCGCAAACCCGATAGCAAGCCATTTGATTTTCCCGATACCTGCCCCGCATGCGGCGCTATGGCGGCGCGTGAAATACGCGATGACGGCGAAGCCGATGCGGTGACGCGGTGCTCGGCCGGATTTACCTGTCCGGCGCAAGCACGCGAACGCTTGAAGCATTTCGTCTCGCGCGCGGCTCTGGATATTGAAGGTCTGGGGCAGAAGCAAATCGATGATTATTGGGCGCTTGAGCTTATCAGAACGCCGCAGGATATATTTACCCTGCAGGCGCGCTTTGAAAATGACCCGCCGGAAATTTGGCAATATACATCGGGCAGTAAAGAAAAAATCGGCACGCTGAAAGACAGTGCGCGCAAGCTCTTCGCCGCCATTGAAAGCCGTAAAACCGCCGACCTTCACCGCTATATTTTCGCGCTCGGTATTCGCCATATTGGCGAGACATCGGCGCGACTTTTGGCGCGCCACTATTTGTCTTTAACGGCCATGATGCAGGCGGCGCAAGCAATGGCGGCAGGCGATGAAGGCGCGCGCAGCGAGATTGAGGCATTGGACGGGGTCGGCAAGGCGCTGGTTGATGCGCTTATCGGCTTTTTTGCTGTGGCCGAAAATTGTGCCGCCATTATGGCGCTGATAGAAGCCGGTGTTACACCGACCCCGCCTGAAGAAATTGCCACGGATACACCGGTGGCCGGAAAGACGATTGTATTCACCGGCACGCTGGAAAAAATGACCCGCGCCGAGGCGAAAGCGCGAGCTGAGGCTTTGGGCGCGAAAGTCGTCGGCTCAGTATCGGCCAAAACCGATATTCTGGTCGCTGGCCCCGGCGCCGGATCAAAACTCACCAAAGCGACAGAGCTTGGTGTCGAGGTTTTGACGGAAGAGCAGTGGATCGAATTGGTGCAAGCCTAAAGCGGCTTGCAATTGGCCTTGAGCCAGTTTTGCGTTGATTTATCGACCATGGGCAAGAGGGTTTTCTGCACCCGCTTATGATAAGCGTCGAGCCAGCCAATTTCAGCCGTACTCATTTGGCTTTTGTCAATCAGGCGGCGGTCAATCGGGGCCAATGTCAGCGGTTCAAAGCCCATCATCGGGCGCGCGCCTTTGGCTTTTTTGAGGGGCGTCACATATTGCAGGTTTTCAATGCGAATGCCGAATGCATTGGCTTTGTAATAGCCCGGCTCATTGGAGACAATCATGCCTTCTTGCAGCGCCACTGTGCCGCCTTTTGAAATGCGCTGCGGCCCTTCATGCACGGAAAGATAGCTACCGACGCCATGGCCCGTGCCATGGTCGAAATCGAGCCCGACTTCCCACAGCGGCGCGCGCGCCAGCGTATCCAATTGCATACCGTTTGTGCCGGGCGGAAAATAAGCCATAGCGAGCGCAATATGGCCGCGCAAAACGCGGGTAAAGGCATCAATAGCACCGGCCGGTGCCTTGCTGCCCTCAACCAGAACCGTGCGCGTGACATCTGTCGTGCCTTGCTGATATTGTCCGCCACTATCGATGAGATAGAGGTCACCCGGCTTAATCAGGCGATTGGTTTTCTCGGTCACGCGATAATGGACAATCGCGCCATTGGGGCCGGTGCCGGAAATCGTATCGAAGCTCAAATCAAGCAATTTGCCTGAGGCTGCACGGCAGGCTTCGGCCTGTTTGGCGGCGCAAATTTCCGTCAGTTCGCCTTTACCGGCATTTTTGTCGAACCAAGCCAAGAAATTACACAAGGCCGCGCCATCCATTTCATGCGCGGCAATGCTGGCTTTAATCTCGGCCTTGTGCTTGGCCGCTTTCGGCAAGGCGCACGGGTCGGTGACGCGCACCAAATTGGCATCAAGCATTTGTTCGGCGAACCAAGCCGGTGTGTTGCTCGGGTCAAAAGCCACGGTTTTGCCTTTCAGCGCCTTCAGCTTGGCCAGCATATCGCCTTGCCTGTGCAGGCGTAGACCACTGCCAATATGGGCGCGCACCGTCGCATCAACACGGCTTTTGCGAATGAACCAGTCAAAGCTGCCATTTTTATTGAGCAGCCCGAAAGACAGGGCAAATGGCGTATGCGGCACATCGGCGGCGCGAATGTTCAAAAGCCAAGCAATATTTTCCGGTTGCGCGACAAGCAACATATCCTGACCCGCCGCTTTCATCTCAGCCGCCAATGCTTTGCGCTTTTGCTCCGATGTGCGACCGGCAACACGCGTTGGCTGAATGACCACCGGCGTGTCCGGTAGCTCAGGCCGATCGTGCCAATCGGCATCAAGGGGGTTTTCATCAAGCAGCACCAGTCGTGCACCCTTGGCGGCGAGACGGTCGCGATAGGCTTTCACGGCGGTCTCACTGTGCAGACGCGGGTCGAGACCGATTTCCATACCTTTCTTAACCGTTGCAGCCAGCCATTGCGATGGCGCGGTTTGCATAATATCGACAATCGCAAACAGCTTGGTGTCGGTTTGTTTCGGCGCTTGTAAAATATAGCGGCCATCGACAAACAAGGCCGCTTTGCGCGCCAATATAATCGCCGTACCGGCCGAGCCGCCAAAGCCTGAAATATATTTCAAGCGCTCATTGGCGGCGGGCACATATTCGCCTTGATATTCGTCCTCGCGCGGCACAATCAACCCGTCCAGCTTCAGCTTGGTGAGGCGCGCTCGTAATGTTGTCACCCGTGGGGCAACAAGATTTGTGGAACTGTCATCGTCAAAGTTTTGAAACATGCCGCATATTATCGCTTAAAGCAGAGGCTCGTCCATGCCCCAATGACAATTTTCCGTTCCACTGTCAAATCATGGGCGCGATAGCGCGCCATCACGCGGCATGCTTGCTCATTGAGAATGCCGGACACAATCACCCGCCCATGTGGCCTTAAATGGTGTTTGAAATCACCCGCCAAATGACACAAAGGCGTCGCCAATATATTGGCCAAAATCAAATCAAAGCGCCGCGCATGATAGGCACGATGCGCCATCCCCTCAGCCGTGAAGCAATAAATGCTCGGGGTAACGCCGTTTAACCGCATATTGGCGGTGCTCATTGCGACAGCGATCGGGTCGTTATCGCTGGCGAGAATATGGCGAACCCCCGCTTTCGCAGCAGCGATGGCCAGCACGCCCGAACCGCAGCCAATATCGGCAATATGGCGCGGGTGATGCGTTTTCATATGCGCGGCCAATAATGCGAGGCAGCCTTGGGTGGTGCCATGATGGCCGGAGCCGAAAGCATTGCCCGCTTGCATTTCTGTATTCAGCCAGCCGCCACCGCGTGGCGCATCATGGCTGCCATGCAAATAAAACGGCGGCACAATGACGGGTGGCAGGCCTTTTTGGCTTTCGCTGACCCAATCCATATCGGGCAATGGTGCCAAATCGGCAATAGCATCCGCCGGTAAAACCAAGCCGGTCAAATCGGGTTCTGTTTCGAAATAAACCTCGAAACGCGTCGCTTGATTATCGACATCGGTGGCCCAAATAGTTGCGCCGAAAGCTTCCAGCGCTTCCTCGGCTGCAGCCTTATCGACCGTGGCGAAACTCAGTTTCCAAGTGGCGGGCATATAGCCGTTAGTGCTTTTCGACATAATTATCGAGCACTTTTTTGGTTCCCGCTTTTTCAAATGCTACGGTCAACTTATTGCCTTCAATCGCTTCAATGCGACCATAACCGAATTTTTGGTGGAATATGCGTTCGCCGCGTTTAAACGCGCTGCTGCTCATGGAAGAAACAACCGGCTCGGCGCGCGCATTAATGGTCGGTGGCGCGCTTTGTTTGTAAGAACTGCGATTGTTTTGCGCGCGTTGCCAGCCGGGGCTGTTATAGCTGGACGTCGAAAAATCATTGCTGAAGCGGCTTTGGTTCGAAAAACCGCCGACGGCATGGTCGCTTTCGGCCACTTCGACATGGTCTTGCGGCAATTCATCAATAAAGCGCGACGGCAAAGCCGAGTTCCACTGGCCGTGCGTGCGGCGATTGCCGGCAAAGCTGATGGTGGCGCGCTGTTTGGCGCGGGTAATGCCGACATAGGCGAGGCGGCGCTCTTCTTCCAAGCCTTTTGTGCCGCTCTCGTCGAGGCTGCGCTGGTGAGGAAACAAGCCTTCTTCCCAACCGGGCAAAAACACGCTTTCAAATTCCAACCCTTTGGCGGCGTGCAGCGTCATGATGGAGACTTTATCTTCATTGTCATCATTGGCGGCTTCCATGACCAAGGAAATATGTTCCAAATAGCCGGTCAGGGTTTCAAATTCTTCCATCGAACGGACAAGCTCTTTCAAATTTTCCAACTTGCCCGGCGCATCGGGTGATTTATCGGCCTGCCACATGGCGGTATAGCCGCTTTCATCGAGCACCAGTTCGGCCAGTTCCGTATGCGTCATGGTATCGACCAGTGAGCGCCAATGGGTGACAGCGCGCACAAAGCCGGTCAAAGCGCGCCGCGCGGCCGGTTTCAATTCTTCCGTATCGATAATCTCTTCGGCCATGCGGAACAGCGATTTGCCTTGCCCGCGCGCCGCATTTTGCAATGTCTGCATGGCGACATTGCCGAGGCCACGGCGCGGTTTATTGCAAATCCGTTCAAACGCCAAATCATCATCAATTTGCGCAATCAGCCGCAAATAAGCATTGGCATCGCGAATTTCGGCACGCTCATAAAAGCGCGGGCCGCCAATCACGCGATAGGGAATGCCCAAAGAAATAAAGCGATCTTCAAATTCGCGCATTTGGAACGAGGCGCGCACCAGCACCGCCATTTCATTAAGCGCCTGACCGCTGCGTTGATAGGCTTCAATGTCATCCGCCGTCATCCGCGCCTCTTCTTCGCCGTCCCATACGCCGCGCACTTTTACCTGCTCGCCATCTTCATTGCTGTCGGTCCAGAGGGTTTTGCCGAGGCGGCTCTCATTGGCGGCAATCAGGCCTGAGGCGGCACCCAAAATATGCGGCGTTGAGCGGTAATTACGCTCCAGACGAATGACTTGCGCGCCTTCAAAATCTTTTTCAAAGCGCAAAATATTGTCGACTTCTGCGCCGCGCCAGCCGTAAATCGACTGGTCATCATCACCGACGCAGCAAATATTATTATGCCCCTGCGCCAGCAAGCGCAGCCACAGATATTGCACCGCATTGGTATCTTGATATTCATCGACCAAAATGTGCTTGAAGCGCTGCTGATATTCGCTCAATACCGCTTCATTTTCACGAAACAGGCGCAAACATTCGAGCAATAAATCGCCGAAGTCAGTAGCATTGAGGATTTTCAACCGCTTTTGATAATCGGCATAAAGCTTACCGCCCAAGCCATTGGCAAAAAATCCGGCTTCGCCTTCCGGCACATTTTCCGGCTGTGTCCAAAATGGTGAAATCGGGCCGTAAATCGACCAATTCGGCGTGAATCCGCAATATTTTTGCCGATAATGAGTGAAACGTGCCGAGCCATGGCATGCCCTCAACGGTTTCGCCCAACATGTGGCCGATGCGCTCTTTCATTTCGCGCGCCGCCTTATTGGTAAAGGTAACGGCGAGAATTTGGCTTGGCCAAGCCTGTTGCGTTGCAATTTTATAGGCAATGCGCGTGGTTAAAGCGCGGGTTTTGCCGGTTCCGGCACCGGCCAGCAAAAGCAAAGGGCCGTCATCGGCGGTGACGGCGGCGTTTTGCTCATCATTCAACCCGTCAAGCAGCGGTTCGATGCGTCGCGCCTGTCCGGCCACGCTGGCGCGTTCAGATATGCTGCCACCCTGCGGCTGCGGCGCAGGGGGTGGGGCGTCAGCGCCCAAATCGAACGGGTCGTTTTCCATCCATCTCACCTAATTTGATTCGCTCACTATAGCATTTCGCGTATTTAGGCCGAACCTATCTAGCCAATCACTTGCGACATTGTTAGTGTCGGCACAGGAGATAACAATAGGTCGTCATGCCGCGCTTTCCCTATCTTTCAACGATTTTTTTACTGCTGTCAGCATTGATTGCCACAGTTATTGTGCCAAATACGGTGCAAATTCTGCCGCAGGTCAAGCAAATTGAGGCCGATTTATCAGCGCGCTTTGGCGGCGAGGTCAAAATTGACGGGCCGGTGCGATTGCGTTTTGTGCCGCGCCCACAATTGATTGTCGAAAAAGTCAGTTTTAGCGACAATCGGCGCGCTGAAGCACGCTTTGCTGCCGCAATACCCCGTCTTGTTGTTGATTTAAACGTCGCTGAAATGGTGCAGCGGCGCTTTGCGTCCCGCGCTGTCACCGCTTTGGACGCTGATATTCAGGTGCAATTGACCGAACGTCCAGCCGACTTATTGGTCGATTTGAACGCAATTACATTGCCGCAGGTCAATATTCGCAATAGTGATTTTCGCATTATCGGTATCGACCCGCTACGCCCTGAGGCCGAGACGGTAATTCAAAATATGACGGTTCGATTGGCAGCCTTGCGCGCCGATGGCCCGATGCTGATTAGCGCGCAAAAATCAATGCCGAACGGTCAACTGGCGCGATTGCGTATGGCTGTCGGGGAGGTCGGACGCGACACTGAATTCGATGTTTTCATTGGCCTCGGCATCAATGAGCAGCTTCAGTTTAGCGGCTTTTTGTCGGGTGCGCTCAGCTCATGGCGGCTTGATGGTGAAGTTCAATTGCTGTCGGATAATTTGCTGGCCAATGCCATTGAGGCGCGCCTGCCGATAAAAATTTTACCGGAAGGACGGCGATTTAATTTGTCAGGATTGGTGCGCGGCTCGCCATCCGGTTTGCGGTCTGACAGTTTGGAAGTGGAAGCGCTCAACACTGTTTTTCGCGCGCGCACAGAACTCAATTGGCCGCGAATCGAAGGCGAAGTGCCGCTTCTCAATGGTCGTATTTCCACCGGAGCCGTCAATCTCGATTTACTGCGCCCGCATTTTGGCGAGAGAGATGACGCTCTATTGACCGGCTTATGGGGCGCTCTTGCGCCCAGCCTTGCCGTGTCCATGGCCGTTGAGGCCACGCGGTTTACAATTGGCGAGGAAACCGGATCTGACTTATCCGCTGATTTTGAACAAAATGAGAGCGCATTGACGGTGCAAAGGTTAAATCTCAACCTGCCTTTCAGCTCGTCATTGCTGGCATCGGGGCGCTTTGATTTGACCGGCAAAATGCCAAGCTTTGACGGTAATTTCTCGGCGCGGTCTTCCGATACATTGGCTTTATTGCTCTGGCTTGGCAGTCGAAATGGGGTGGATTTTTCCTCTTTTGCCGAGACGGTTACTGAGGCACAAATTCAACGCGCCTCGCTTGTTGGGGATGTTGCGCTTGCCGACGGAGGATTGGCGCTGCGCGGCTTGGCCGGTCGTATTGGCGGGGATTATTTTTCAGCTGAAGTTATGCTGCCTGATTTGGAAGCCTATCAGGCAGATATTGTTTTCAATATCAGTCGGCTTGATTTGGCTGATTGGGGGGTTGTC
>RFZE01000231.1 GCA_009920875.1 Alphaproteobacteria bacterium
GCCGATATAATTGGCACCGCCATTGTCGCTGGTGAAAATCACCAGCGTATTATCGTCCAGACCATTATCTTTGAGCGCCTGCATCACCCGCCCGACACTGCGGTCAACAGCGCGTATCATGGCCGCATAGACCCGTGTGCGGTGATTGGGGAAATTATCGCCCACCGCGTCATAATCTTCCCTTGTGGCCTGTAAGGGCGTGTGAATCCCCCAATGCGCCAGATAGAGGAAAAATGGCCTGTCCTTATTGGCCGCAATCGCCTTGACCGCTTCATCAGTATAGTAATCGGTCAGATAGCCTTTGGGTTCAAAGCGTTCGCTGCCATTGAAAGCGGCCGCATAGGTCAGCACTTCCCATTGCACCCTGTCCAAAATCGCAAAATCATTGCGCGCATTGACGACATTGGGCGCATCGACCGGCAAATAAAGACCGCTGGCCATAATCAGGCTTTCGTCAAAACCTCTTGCGTTGGGCATAAATTGCGGATTGCGCCCCAAATGCCATTTGCCGATATGGACAGTGTGATAACCGGCCTCTTGCAATTCGTCAGCCAGCGTTATTTCCTGCGTTGGCAAGCCGCGCTCATTATAGGGCAGCGCGGCCTGTTTTGAGCGCGCTGCCGGCATAGCCATTGGCAAAGCGCACGCCTTCTTGTGCCAGACGGTCAATATGCGGGGTTTCAATCAGCCCGCCGCCGTGAAAGCTGACATCGTTAAAACCCATATCATCGGTCAAAATCACAATCACATTGGGCGGCTGCGCGCCCTTGCCCTGCCAGACACCGGTTTGCCATTCAATCTCGCGATACGGCGCGGTCGGCTCGGCGGCGCGCATGGCAATGCCCATAACTTTAATGATAAGCTCGGCTCGATTGGCATAGGCCATGCCCAGCGCACCAATAAGCACGACCGCGAGGACGGAAAAAATTTGCGCCCGCAGGCTCATTTGTTTCAGTTTTTCCATTGGCTCTCCCCAATCGCTTCAGGCGCTTTGTTTCGGTGGCGCTAAAGTAACTCATGGCATCATGTGTGTCAATTTATGGTGCTTGTTCGGCAATTATCGGGTCTTGTAAAAATGCCGGTCATGCCTATATCCAAGCCATAAGTTTCCGCCCTTTTGGGCTTTATTGTTCGGGTGTTTTCATGCTTCACCATTATCCTTATGCCGGTTTGGGCGCGGCCAGTTTTGGCTGGTTGGAAGCGCGCCATCACTTTTCTTTCGGTCAATATCAAGACCCGCAAAAAACCGGCTTTGGGGACTTGCTGGTGATAAATGACGATATCATCCAACCCAAAAGCGGTTTTGCCCCGCATGGGCA
>RFZE01000232.1 GCA_009920875.1 Alphaproteobacteria bacterium
ATGCCGGTGATTATCGGGCAAAGCTGGGGCGGCTCGACCGCTCTGGCCTATGCGCAAGTGCTGGGCGAGGAAATCACCGCTTCCATCATGCTCGCGCCGCCTATCATTCCTTGGTATGGGCCTGACTATTGGGCCAATCGGCTGGTTACTTTGCCGATTATCGGGCCGATTTTGTCCAATATCGTCTTGACCAAATATGGTGCTGCGCAAATGCAAGCCGGTTCTGAGGGGGCTGCCTGGCCGGAAACAGCGCCGCAAGGTTATGTTCACAATGCCGCAATTGCGCTGATTTTGCAGCCGCGTGCGTTCCGAACCAATGCGGTTTATGCGATGAATTTGAAGCATCATCTCGAAGATATGCAAAAAACCTATACGGATATGCCGGGCACGAAGAACAAATTGCTGATTATTCATGGCGACAAAGATCGCACGGTAAATGTTGACTATAATGCCGCGTCGCTTTTGGCCCTGCGCCCCGATGTTGAATTGCTCGAATTGGCCGGTGCCGGTCATTTGCTGCACCATACATGGCAAAAAGAAATTACCGCCGAAATCATGCGGTTTCTGGCTGACGGGAAAACCACACCCGGTCGCCATATTCGCCGCAAGGAAAGCTAAGACACCATGTCGCCGGTCGCCACAAGCCGTCTTGATGATGGCCAAGCCAATCGCCGATTTCTCATTATTTGTGACCATGCCAGCAATTACATTCCGCCCGCATTGAACGGCTTGGGGCTGCCCGAAGCCGATTTGCAGCGCCATATTGCCTATGACATTGGCGCTTTCGAGGTCGCGCAGCGTATTGCCGATGAGTTGAATTCTCCCTTTGTGGCGGCGCAATTTTCGCGTCTGCTTATTGACCCCAATCGCGGTTTGGATGATCCGACTTTGGTGATGAAATTATCTGATGGCGCGATTATTCCGGCCAATGAGCAGATTGACCCGTTTCAGGATAAGGCAGCTTGGCAGGCACGTATTGATGATTATTACGAACCTTACAATCAAGCCATTGCGCAGGCCATAGATGCGGCTCTGGCGGCGGGTCATGTGCCGATAATTTTGTCCGTGCATAGTTTCACGCCGCAATGGCGCGGTCACAACCGGCCATGGCAGGCCGCTGTTTTGTGGGATAGGGATGACCGTCTCCGCAATCTCATGGTCGATTATATGGCGCGCCAGCCCGATATTTGCTTTGGCGATAATGCGCCTTATTCAGGGCGATTGAAGAATGATTGTCTTTATCGCCATGGCACAAAGAAGGGCCTGCCGCATGCATTGATTGAATTGCGCCAAGATGAAAT